>JBLMYH010000068.1:0-15827 GCA_050258175.1 Hyphomicrobiaceae bacterium | reverse complement strand
AAGTAGACGTCGAAGGCCCGCGCGAGGGCGAGGTGCTGCTGCAGGTCGTCGCCAGCGGCGTCTGCCACACCGACGCCTTCACCCTGTCGGGCGACGACCCGGAAGGCGCCTTCCCCTGCATTCTCGGCCACGAAGGCGGCTGCATCGTGGTGGAATGCGGCCCTGGGGTCACCACCCTGAAGCCGGGCGACCACGTCATCCCGCTCTACATTCCGGAGTGCGGCCACTGTGAATACTGCGCCTCGCCCAAGACCAACCTGTGCCAGTCGATCGCCGCCACCGTGTGGACCGGCTACATGCCCGACGGCACCCGGCGTTTCTCGAAGGACGGCCAGCCGATCTTCCACTACATGGGCTGCTCGACCTTTTCCGAATACACCGTGGTGCCGGAAATCGCGCTCGCCAGGATCAACCCCGCCGCGCCGCTCGACAAGGTGTGCCTGCTCGGCTGCGGCGTCACCACCGGCATCGGCGCGGTGCTGAACACCGCCAAGGTCGAGGCCGGCTCGACCGTCGCCGTGTTCGGCCTCGGCGGCATCGGCCTGTCTGCGATTCAGGGCGCGGTGATGGCCAAGGCCGGCCGCATCCTCGCAATCGACATCAATCCCGACAAGTTCGAGATGGCAAAGGCGCTCGGCGCCACCGATTTCATCAATCCGAAGGAGGTCGGAGGCTCGCTGGTCGAATATATCCGCGACCTGACCCAGGGCGGCGTCGACTATTCGTTCGAGTGCATCGGCAACGTCAGCGTCATGCGCGACGCGCTGGAATGCACCCACATGGGCTGGGGCGTCTCGACCGTGATCGGGGTGGCCGGCGCCGGCAAGGAAATCTGCACCCGGCCCTTCAATCTGGTGGTGGGCCGCACCTGGAAAGGCACCGCGTTCGGCGGCGTCAAGGGCCGCAGCCAGCTGCCGGGCTACGTCGACAACTACATGGCGGGCAAGATCGAACTCGACAGTCTGGTCACCCACACGATGCCACTGGAGGACATCAACCGCGCCTTCGACCTGATGCATGAAGGCAAGAGCATCCGCTCGGTCATCATTTTCTGAGGCGGCGATGAAACAGGTCGAAAGAATCAAGGAATTCGGCGGCTGGCTCGAGCGCTGGCAGCACGAATCGAATACCTGCAATTGCACCATGACCTTCTCGGTCTACCTGCCGCCGCAGGCCGCCAGCCGGCAGCTGCCGGTGGTGTACTGGCTGTCCGGGCTCACCTGCACCGACGACAACGTGCGGGTGAAAGCCGGCGCGCAGCGCTACTGCGCCGAACTCGGGCTGATCCTGGTCATGCCCGACACCAGCCCGCGCGGCGACGGCGTGCCCGACGTGCCCGAGCGCTACGACCTTGGCCAGGGCGCGGGTTTCTACGTCAACGCGACGCAGCCGCCATGGGCCACGCACTACCAGATGTACGACTACGTCACCCGCGAACTGCCCGCACTGGTCGAGGCAGGTTTCCCCGCGATGCCCGGCCGGCGCGCCATCAGCGGCCACTCGATGGGCGGCCACGGCGCACTCGTTTGCGCGCTCAAGAATCCCGGCCAGTACGCCTCGGTGTCTGCCTTCGCCCCCATCTGCAACCCGGTGCTCAGCCCCTGGGGACAGGGCTGCTTCGGCGCCTACCTTGGCGACGACCGACAGGCCTGGGAGGCCTGGGACGCCACCTGCCTCGTCAACGCCGGCGCGCCGCTCCCGCCTGCGCTGATCGACCACGGCACCGCCGACGAATTTCTGGCCGAACAACTCTTCCCGCAGAACCTGCAGGCAGCATGTGCGGCACGCGGCATCCCGCTTCGGCTGCGGATGCAGGAGGGCTACGACCACAGCTACCACTTCATCGCCACCTTTATCGGCGAACATTTGGCGTTCCACGCGCAGGCAATGGCGCCGTGAGCCGCCGGCAATACGCCCCGCCCCATGCCGAATCAAACAAGAACAATTTATGTCGCGCTAAAAAATCTTGAATGGACAGGGGGCGCGGCGAGGAACAGGATTGCCCATTCCAGCCTTGCACGCGAAGGGTGCGCGCAGGGGATCCAGAGACCGATGCAAGGAGATCCGAGATGACCATGACCTACACCCGCCTGCCCGCCCGCAATCTCGACAAGAGCGCCGGCCTGCTGCGCCCCGCCTGCATCCTTCCCGAACGCGTCGAACTGGACAACCCGGCACTCGATGTCATGACCGACTTCCGCCGCCTGACTGCGTTCATCGCCACGCCGGGCGACACCATCCAGCAGGCGGAAGAGCGCATGATCCGCCGCAAGGTGCGCCTGCTGTTCGTCATGGACACCCAGGACCGCGTGGCCGGGCTCATCACCAGCACCGACATCCATGGCGAAAAGCCGATGCAGGTGGTGCAGAGCCGCGGCATCCGGCGCGACGAAGTGCTGGTGGCCGACATCATGACGCCGGTGGAGCGGCTGGAGGCGGTCGACTACGACGACATCGCCCACGCCCGGGTCGGTCATGTGCTGGAAACGCTCAAGGCGCGCGGCCGCCAGCACGCACTGGTGATCGAGCACACCGACGGGCGGCAGATGGTGCGCGGCCTGTTGTCGCTGTCGCAGCTGTGCAAGCAGTTGGGCGTCAACGTCGAGACCACCGAAGTGGCCAACACCTTCACCGAAATCGAGCAGCATCTGGCGCACGCCTGAGCTGACAGCCGCGGCTATCGCCATCCAGGCGGTGCCGCGGCCGCAGCATCGATCGCGCCGCCCCCATGCCCGCGCGTGCCTGCGTCGCATTCTGCGGGCGGCGGGGCCGTCGACCCTGGCCACCACCCCGGTGGCTGCACCTAGCCCACGCCGCACCCGAGGTTTTACCGCGCGGCGTCTTGTGCTCAAATCCCATACGTCCGGCATCTATTTAGCGCGCGCCCGGCGGGAGCGAGACCGCAGCGCAGCATAACAAAACAAGAACATGAACATCTCAGTCAGCGAGCTGATCGTCCGGTATCTGGAGCGCCTGGGGATCGACCACATCTTCGGCATGCCGGGTGCACACGTGCTGCCCATCTACGACCGGCTGCATGATTCGGGCGTGAAGAGCGTGCTGGTCAAGCATGAGCAGGGCGCGGCCTTCATGGCATGCGGCTATGCGCGGGTATCGCAGCGACCCTCAGCCTGCATCGCCACGGCGGGGCCGGGCGCGACCAACCTCATTACGGGCATCGCCAACGCCTACGCTGAGCGGCTGCCGGTGCTGGCGATTACCGGCGAAACCTCCACCTACATCTTCGGCCGCGGCGGCCTGCAGGAGAGTTCGGGCGAGGGCGGTGCCATCGACCAGGGCACGCTGTTCGCCGGCATCACCCGCTACCACAAGCTCGTCGAGCGCACCGACTATCTCGGCCAGGTGCTGAACCAGGCCACCCAGGCCCTGCTCGGACGCGACCCCGGACCGGTGCTGCTGTCGATTCCCTACAACGTGCAGAAGGAGATGCTCGACGACAGCGTGCTCGAGCAGATTCATTTTCCGCACCGGGCTGCGATCCGGCAGACGGCGCCTGTCGCCGAACTGGCCGAACTGCTGCGCGCGGCAAACGCACCGGTGATCGTCGCCGGCTACGGCTGCATCCAGGCCGGCGCGCGCGATGCGGTCGCGGCGCTGTCAGAAAAATTCCACATCCCGGTCACCACCAGCCTCAAGGCCAAGGGCGTGGTGACCGAAGGCACGCCGCTGTCGCTCGGCTGCCTTGGCGTCACCTCCAACGGCGATGCCTACCGCTACCTCGTCGAACATGCCGATCTGCTGCTTTTCCTCGGCGCGGGCTTCAACGAGCGCACCAGCTACCTATGGGACGCCAAGCTTCTGGCCGGCAAGAAGATCGCCCAGGTTGACCGCGACGCCATGCAGCTCGGCCGCGTGTTCCAGCCAGACGTGGCGATCTGCGGCGACCTCCGCGCCGTGGTGGAAGACCTGTTCGCCACGCTGCAGGCCGACGCCATGCCGCCCAAGGCGCTGGAGTCGCTCGCCGGACACCGGACCGCGACCGCGACCGCGCAGCCGGTGAACCAACCCGATGCCGTGCATGCGCCGTCCTTCCGCCTGATGCAGGAATTTTTCAGCGGGCTCGCCCGGCGCTTTGCGCAAAATGCGCTGGTATTCGACGACAACATCGTCTTTGCGCAGAGCCATTTCGACGTCTCCGACCGCAACCACTATTTCCCGAATTCCGGCATCTCCTCGCTGGGACACGCGATCCCGGCGGCGATCGGGGCACGCTGTTTTGCCATGGACAGCCCTACCTTCGCCATCCTCGGCGACGGCGGCTTCCAGATGTGCTGCATGGAAATGATGACAGCGGTGAACTACGGCATCCCGCTCAATGTGGTGGTGATCAACAACGGCACCCTGTCCCTGATCCGCAAGAACCAGTTTCAGCTGTACGGCGAGCGCTACATCGACTGCGACTTCACCAACCCCGACTTCGGGCTGCTCGCGCAGTCGTTCGGGGTCAACCACTACCGCATCGAGACCGAGGCCGAACTCGGCGCGCTGTTCGCTCACGCCGACCTCGCCGGCACGATCAACCTCATCGAAATCCTGCTCGACAAACATGCCTTTCCCCGCTACCTGTCAGCTCGCTAGCCCCGACGAGCAGATCGCCGCGCAACGCGCCGTCATCGCCCGGTTCGAAGCCGCGCTGTGGGATGGCGGCTTCAACGAACACTTGCTGCCGTCCTACCAGTCGGCATGGCGCCGGCTGGAATCCTTGATCGCGCGGCGCGGCGACGATTGCCGCCACCATTTCGTCCTCGTCATCCCGGTGGCCGACAGCCCGGCGCAATTGCGCCGCTGCCTCGCGAGCCTGCTGGAGCTCTGCCGCCTGTATGGCTACGGCGGGAGGGAGGGCGACCATTTCAAAAAGCTCACGGTCATCCTCGCCGACGACACCCAGGACGCCGATCTCATCGCCGCCAACCAGGCCATCGCCCGCGAGTTCGACGCCCAGGGACTGGCCATCCGCCACTTCGGCCTCGCCGAGCAGCTTGCGCTGATGGACCGCCTCGCCGGGACGGCCGACCTCGGCACGATCGTCGGCAATTCGCCGCGCGACGCCTATGGACACAAGGGGCAGGCGATGATGCGCAACATCGCCTACCTGCACCTTGCACGGATAGCGGAAAGCGACGCGCCCCTCCTTTTCTACACCCTCGACGCCGACCAGCAGTTCAAGGTGAAACTTGAAACGCTTGAGGGTGATGGCAGCTATTACGCAGTGAACTTCCTCGCCCAACTCGACGCGATTTTCAGCGCGACCGACGCCGACGTGCTCACCGGCAAGGTCGTCGGCGACCCGCCCGTTTCCCCTGCCGTCATGGCCGGCAACTTCCTCGACGACGTCGCTGGCTTCCTGCACGAGATGGCAGCGAGCGACCCCGCCCAGCCCTACCGCCGGAACGCCGCCAACACGCAGGAAAGCGACGCCGCGTATCACGACATGGCCGGGCTGTTCGGCTTCGAGAACCCGGCCGATGCCTATCGCTACCGCTGCGCGCTGGTGGGAACGCCGAGCAACGCCGCCTGCTTCGGCGACTTTTCGCAGCGCCTGAAACGCTTCTTCCACGGCGAACATCCCACCCGCATCACTTGGTACCGCCACCAGACCATACTCGACAGCGTGCAGCCCGCGCGCACGGTGTACACCGGCAATTACGTCTTCCGGCCGTGTGCGTTGAACTGGTTCATCCCCTTCGCGCCCCTGCGGCTGCGCATGTCCGGCCCCACGCTCGGACGGCTGATGAAGGCCGAACTGGGCGACAAGTTCGTCTCAGCCAACCTTCCGATGTTGCACACGCGCACGCTGGACGACACCGGCGAGGCCGAATTCCGTCCCGGGGTCGTCACCGAGGCAGAGGCCATCGACCTGGCCGATGAATTCGAGCGGCAGTTCTATGGCGATGTGATGCTGTTCAGCGTCGAGCGCCTCACCGCACTGGGTTTTCCGCGGCAGGCACTTTCGAGCGGAACTATTTCCGCCACGCTCGATGCCGTGCATGCCGAAATGGAACAGCGCTACAGCGCGCGCCATACCGCAATCGTGAAGAAGCTCGACGTGCTCACCCGCATGCTGGACGATCCCGCCCACTGGTGGCACGCGCCCGCGCATGACGAGGCTGTCGCGCATTTCCGCGTCTTTCTCGCCAACATGCAACGCAACTTCGGCATGGATTCACCGGCGCATGCGTGCATCGCATCGGATGCAAAGTGGCAGCACTGGCGCCAGCGCCAGCTCGCCGCCCTCACCCGGTTTCACGCGGACCGCAGCGCCTGGAACCGGGCGCTGGCTGCACTCACGCCGCAGGCCCTTCGACGGGACTCAGGACAGGCGTGATCGACCGCCTGCGTCACCGGCTGCACCGCCGCCGCCATCCGCTGCGCTATGCGCATCTCGAGTCCCTGCTGCGCACGCAGGCGCTGCAGCGCGACGATCTGCTGGCGAAGCAGCGCCGCGACCTCGCCGGCATCATCAACTTCGCCGCCCGCCATACCACCTACTATGCCGAAGCGCTGGCCCCCTTTCTCGATCGCGGTCCACTTGAACTCAGTGCCCTGCCCATTCTGCGCAAGGACGACGTCACCCTCCGCCTGGACGACCTGCTCGCGGACACCGCCGACCGTCGCCAGGTGAGGGTCGGCCATACCGGCGGCTCCACCGGCAAACCCCTTGCCTTCTGGTACGACGAGGCCAAGCACGAACTGATGCGCGCCGGCATGATGCGCAGCTACAGCTTGTCCGGCTGGCAGCCCGGCCGGAAAATCCTAAACTTCTGGGGGGCCCGGCAGGACGTCGTCCCCGGCGGTGTATTCGGCTCGCAGTGGAGCGACTTCATCGCGGCAGAGCACACCATTGCCGCCTACGAGTACACCGAAGCGCAGCTCGTCGACTGGGCACACCTCATCCAGCGCTACCGCCCCGTTCTGCTGCAGGGCTACGCGTCTGTCCTGAGCGAGGTCGCACGCGCGGTGATCGAAAACAGGCTATCGATGCCCCAGACCCTGCTCGGCGTCTATTCCACCGCCGAAGTGCTCACCGACGCCCAGCGCCAGCGGATGGAAGAAGCCTTCGGCTGCAAGGTATTCAACCAGTACGGCAGTCGCGAGATCCCCAACATCGCCTGCGAATGCCGGCGCGGTTTCATGCATGTCTTCACCGACATGGTCTATCTGGAATCGGTGCCGCTGGAGAACGAGAACCGGCTGCTGGTCACCTCGCTCACCAATCGCCTGATGCCGATGATCCGCTACGACATCGGCGATGCTGGCCGCCTGCTCGACAGGGAATGCGAGTGCGGCCTGCCATTCCCGTTGATGGAAATGGACCTGTGCCGGCAGAACGATCTCATCCTTACGCGCAGCGGCAAGACCGTCCACCCCAGCTATTTCAATGGCCTGCTGTACGGGCAGGCACAGATCCGGCAATACCAGTGGGTGCAGCGCGACCTCGATCGGCTTGCCCTGAATCTGGTCGCGCCTGAAAAGCTCGGTGATGAGACGCTCAACGCGTTGCGTGGAAGAATCCGCAGGGAGGTGGATGCGGCGATGGCGTTGGAAGTGAATTACCTGGATGACATTCCGCGGACGGTTTCAGGTAAGCACCGCTTCGTGATCGGCATGGGCAAGGCCGTGTGATACAGGGTGGCGAGACCCTTCTTGCGCGAACCACAGGGGGAAGGCAATGCCTGATAACCATGTTAAGAACCAGCCGCGGAAATGCGCTGGCCCATCCCGGGCCAAATTTTCATGCTTGTGAATGACATTCCCTGCTTTTTGGTTCAAGGCCGCTTCGGGCTCGAAACGGCTCGGCATCCACCGCCCGCACGAACCCGCCTTAGCAACCTAGCCGGCGCTGGATGAAGCGTGCGCTGTGCGCGGCCGTGTCGCGTGACGCAGGTGCAACGCCCCTCCCGCCCGAGTCAGAACGGGGCCGGGCTCTCGAACGTGCGCGTCTCGCCGCTCAGCGGGTGGATGAAACGCAGCAAGCAGGCATGCAACAGCAAACGTCCGGCCGCTGCCTGAACGGCCGGCGGCGCGTACAGGGCGTCACCCAGGATGGGATGACCCAGTGCGCGCAGATGGACGCGCAGCTGGTGCGATCGGCCCGTGACGGGTTCCAGTTCGACGCGGCTGCTTGTTCCGGTTTCGTCGTTCGCCAGCACGCGCCAGCGGGTGAGGCTGGGCTTGCCGATCCGGTGATCGACAATCCGCTGTGGCCGGTTCGGCCAGTCGACGATGATGGGCAGGTCGATCACGCCCCACCCATGCGGTGGCCCTTCCAGACGCCCCGCAACCACGGCGACGTAGCGCTTGCGCACCTCGCGCGCAGCGAAGGCCTTGCTCAGTACGCGCTGCGCCGCCGGCCCGCGCGCCATCACCATCAGTCCGGAAGTGGCCATGTCGAGGCGATGCACAATGAGGGCGTCGGGATAGCTGACCTGGACCCGCGCGGCGACGCAGTCCTGCTTGTCGGCGCCGCGCCCCGGAACCGCCAGCAGGCCGCTCGGCTTGTCGAGCACCAGCAGCGTGTCGTCGGCGTAGAGCAGTTCGATCGCGGGGGCATCAGAACGCTGGGTCATGGATGGAATCTTCCCTCATAGGATGCAAATTCGGGCCGAACTTGGCCAATCGCCGCTGCATTTCATGCCTTTGCCTGCTGCCGGGGTATCGGCTTGCAGCGATCGGGTAAGATGCCGCATTTTGTCAGCGCCTGACGAAATGCGGCACGCCCGCTTATTTCCATACCGCTGGCTTCGCATGACAATTCAAGTGCTTATCCATCCGGCACTGATCTTGCGTAACCCGCGGCATTTCACCCCTCACATGAAAGGATCAACATGGCACGCAAACAAACGCTCGTACTCCTCGCCCTGGCCGCCCTCGCGGCGCCCGCTTTCGCCGGTGGCATCGATGGCAACGCTGTCCTCGGTGGCGCGCTCGGCGGCGGTGCCGGGGCTGCCGTGGGTTCGGCCATCGGCGGCCGGGACGGCGCCATCATCGGCGGCGCCATCGGCGGCGCCACAGGTGCAGCCATTGGATCAAAAAGATCCAAGCAAACCGTTGTCGAACGGCAAGTGGTTTATGAGCACGACTACGACCATCACGACTATGACCGTCACGACAATGGCCTGCACCGCGGCCATCACAAAGGCAACCATGGCCGCCGCGATGATTGATGCGGGCTGACGAACCGGAAAAATTGGTCGATCGGCGCGCAGGGTCCGACTGCGAGCCCCGGGGAAATGGCGGCCACTCAAGCTTTGTCTCCGCCTTCCCCGGAACCTGAATTCCTTTCCGCCAACCTCACGGCTGGCGAACCACTACCCCTGCAAGCCCTCCAACAGCGCCATCCCCCAAGCTACGCCAAAGCCGTTGGTGTCGCTCATCACCGCGCCCAGGCCGCCCTTGCAACTGTGGCCCGACAGGTCCATGTGCAGCCACGGCGTGTCGCCGACGAAGCGCGACAGGAAACGGGTGGCGAGGATGTGGTCGGCTTCGCCTTCCATGCTGCACTGCTTGACGTCGGCCACGGTCGAATCGAGCTGGCTGTCGTAGTCCTCCGGATAGGGGAAAACCACGATGCGTTCGCCGCTGGCGGTGGCGGCGCGCGAGGCCTGATGGGCAAGTGCGCTCGACGTGGCGAACACGCCGGACATGCGGCTGCCGAGCGCGTAGTGCATGGAACCGGTCAGGGTGGCAAAATCGGCGATGAGGGCAGGCTTGCTCTTTGAAGCCAGGGTGAGTGTGTCTGCCAGCACCATGCGGCCTTCGGCGTCGGTATGGACGACCTCGATGGTGGTACCGTTGAGCGCTTTCACCACTTCGTTCTGCCGGTAGGCCTGCGGGCTGATGTGGTTCTCGGCGAGTGCAACCCAGCCTTCCAACGCAATGGGCAACTTGAACTTCGACGCCGCGGCGAGGATGCCCAGCACCACCGCCGAACCGTTCATGTCCTCGTGCATGCCCTGCATGTATTTGGCAGGCTTCAGATTGTGGCCGCCGGTATCGAAGCAGATGCCCTTGCCGACGAACGCGACCTTCTTGGCCTTGCCGGCCCTGCCCTTGTAGCTGATGCGCACGATCGCCGCGTCCTTGGCCGGCGAGCCCTGCGCCACCGCACAGAATGCCCCCGCGCCCATTTTCTTCAGTTTGTCGAAAGCGTATTCCTCGACGCTCCAGCCATACTGCTTGGCCAGCGCCCTGATGCGCTTGCGGTAGACGCCGGGCGTGAGTTCGTCCGGTCCCTGCACGGTGAGACTGCGGGTGAGGAGGTTGCCTTCGGCCAGCGCCTGCGCGCGGTCAAAGCCGTCGGAGGACTTGTGGCCGAACAGCTGCACGGTCTTGAGCAACGCATCCTGCTTGGATTTGCGCGACGGCAACGGCACGGCGTTGACCAGGGTCGTGTACACCGCCGCCTCGGCGGCACGCGCCTTGAATTCTTCCTCGCCGAACACAGCCAGCGTCAGCGCCTTGGGATGCTCGGCCATCAGCAAGGCCAGCGCCTTGCGCACCAGCTCGTGCGTCTCGAAGGTGGTCGCGTCGGCCTTGAGCATGCCGACCGCAACAAGCGTGCCGCCCGCCAGCTGCACCGCCACCGGGGACTTGGCGAGCGCGTCGGCCTTGAGGTCGCGCCGCTTCATCACGGCCTTGAGCTCGGCGCCGCCCGGCACGGCGGGCAGGGTTTTCGACACGGGCAGCAGCAACAGCGCATGACCCGCCGCTTCCAGCGATTTGACGGTGATTTCCTGTTTGTTTTCAGCGAGTTTAGGCAGCATGAGGGATCCTTGGGGATGGCGTTTTCCTTGATGGTCGGCGGGGTTTCCCGGATAATTGCGCGTTTGAATTTTTCCGGCGCTTTTTCCGAGCCCATCCATCAAGGGTAACCGAATGAAGATTGAAGACAAGAAACGCGTGCTGCGCGAAATGGTGTTGCACCGCCGTTTTGAAGAGCGCTGCTATCAGGCCTATATCGAACGCAAGATCGGCGGCTTCCTCCACCTCTATCCCGGCCAGGAGGCCTGCTGCAACGGCGTCATGGAGGCGGCGCGTCCCGGCCACGATTACGTCATCACCGGCTACCGCGACCACGTTCATGCGATCAAGTGCGGCGCCGATCCGAAGGAAGTGATGGCCGAGCTGTACGGCAAGGAAACCGGTTCCTCCAAGGGCCGCGGCGGCTCGATGCACATCTTCGACGCCGACAAGCGTTTCATGGGCGGCTACGCGCTGGTGGGCGGCCCCTTCCCGCTCGCCGCCGGCATCGCCAAGGCAATCCAGCTGAAGGGCGGCGACGAGATCGCCATCTGCTTCCTCGGCGACGCCGCCAACAACCAGGGCGTGTTCCACGAAACGCTGAACATGGCCGCGCTGTGGAAACTGCCGGTGCTGTTCGTGTGCGAGAACAACCTCTACGGCATCGGCACCTCGATCGAGCGCTCCACCGCCGTGGTGCACCAGCACAAGCGTGTCGCCGGCTACAACATCCCGGCGGACGAATGCGACGGCCAGGACATCGAAGTGGTGTACGAGCACGCACGCAAGGCCGTCGACCACGTGCGTTCCGGCAACGGCCCCTTCTTCCTGGAGCTGATGACCTACCGCTATCGCGGCCACTCGATGTCCGACTCGCGCGGCTACCGCTCGCGCGAGGAAGAGGAGCTGTGGAAGCAGCGCGACCCCATCTTCATCCTGCGCGACCGCCTGATCAAGGACGGCGCCCTGACCATGGCCGAATTCGAAGCGCTGGAAAAGGAAACCGACGCCTACATCGAAAACGAAGTCATCAAGTTCTCCGAGGAGTCGCCCGAACCGCGCGTCGAAGACCTCGAAAAATACGTTCTCGCCGACCGCGAAACCCAATTGCCCTGGCTCACGGGCAAGGCCGTTTAAAGGAAACACAGCATGGCAAACATCATGTACTGGGAGGCGATCCAGCGCGCCCACGACGAAGAAATGGCGCGCGATCCGCTGGTCATCTGCATGGGTGAGGACATCGGCGTGGCCGGTGGCACCTACAAGGCGACCAAGGGCCTGTACGAAAAATACGGCCCGCTGCGCGTGATGGACACTCCGATTTCCGAGGGCGGCTTCACCGGCCTCGGCATCGGCGCCTCCTTCCTCGGCGTGCGTCCTGTGATCGAAATCATGTCGGTCAACTTCGCCTGGCTGGCGATGGACCAGATGTTCAACTCCGCCGCCAAGGTGCGCTACATGTCGGGTGGCCAGCTGACCGCGCCGTGCGTGTTCCGCTCGGCCGGCGGTGCCGCGCACCAGCTCGGCGCGCAGCACTCGGCCCGCATGGAAAAGGTGTTCATGGGCATCGCCGGCCTGCGCGTGGTGACGCCGTCCAATCCCAAGCAGGCATACGGCCTGCTGAAGTCGGCGATCCGCTGCGACGACCCGGTCTTCATCAACGAACATGAACTCATGTACAACATGAAGGGCGAAGTGCCGGACGGCGAATATTTCCACCCGCTGGAAGGCTCGGACGTCGCCCGTACCGGCACCGACGTGACGCTGTTCGGCTACAACATCTCGGTGCACTGGTGCCTCAAGGCCGCAGAAATCCTCGACAAGCAGTACGGCATTTCGGCCGAGGTCGTCGACCTCTATTCGCTGTCGCCACTGGATCGTGCTGGCATCAAGGCATCAGTCAGCAAGACCCACCGTGCCGTCGTCGCCGAAGAAGACGAAGCACCGGTCGGCGTCGGCTCCGAAGTCATCGCCATCATCAACGAAGAATGCTTCTTCGAACTGGATGCCGCCCCGGTGCGCGTCCATTCGGCGCTGGTTCCGCAACCCTACAACCACACGCTGGAAAAAGCGGCGATCCCTGATCACGAAGATGTGGTGAAGGCCGCACTGAAGCTGTTCGGAAAAGCGTAAAGACCCTTTTCCTCCACGCAGGACACGAAGCGGCACGAAGAACGCCACACGCATGCCGAGCGCACTCGGCTTCGCGTAATTCGTGTCCCTCGTGGATAACGTTCTTTTAGGATCCAAGCATGTCCCAACATTACGCCATCACGATGCCGCAGCTCTCGGACACCATGACCGAGGGCGTGGTCGTCACCTGGGAAAAGCAGCCCGGCGACCGCGTCGAGCGCGGTGACATCGTCGCCACGGTGGAAACCGACAAGGCCATCATGGACGTCGAGGTGTTCAAGGCTGGCTATCTGGCCGGCCCGCTGGCCGACGTCGGCGCGACCATCGCCGTCGGCGCGGCGCTCGGCTACATTACCGACACCGCGGGCGACGTCGCGATCGCAACCGACGAAGTGGTTGAGGAAAAGGCGCAGACCGAAATGATCCCGCACCACGCCGGCACGCCGGTCGTGATGCCGCAACTGTCGGACACCATGACAGAAGGCGTGGTCGTCACCTGGGAAAAACAGCCGGGCGACGTCATCAAGCGCGGCGACATCGTCGCGACGGTCGAGACCGACAAGGCCATCATGGACGTCGAGGTGTTCCAGGAAGGCTGGCTCTCCGGGCCGATAGCCGACGTCGGCAGCGTGGTCGAGGTCGGCCATCCGATGGCCTTCATCGTCGACGACGCGGCCAAGGCCAACGACACCGGCGTCACCATCAGTTCCGATCACAAGGTCAAGGAAACGCACAAGGTCGCACCGCCGCCGGCCGACAAGCCGGCGCACATCCCCACCCCCAAAGCAGCGCCTGCGCAGATTTTCGCAGCCGGCAACGTGCCGCCGATGGCGCGCCCGCAAGGCCGCCAGGCAAGCCCCTATGCCCGCAAGGTCGCCGCACAGCTGGGGGTGAATCTCACCGGTCTCGCCGGCACCGGCCCGTCCGGTGTAATCGTCGCCGCCGACGTGGCGCGGGCGCGCCCCAGCATGGCGGAAGTCGCCCATTCGCTGCCGCAGGTCGACGTACCTGGCCAGGGCCGCGCGATGACCTCGATGGAAAAGGCGGTGAGCCACGCGATGACCGCTTCGCTGACCTTGCCGACCTTCAACGTCACGGTGAACATCAACACTGCTGCACTCACCGCCGCCGCCAAGGCGAGAAAAGTCTCGGTGACGGTGGCAATCGCCAAGGCATGCTCGGTCGCGATGGCGAAATTCCCGCGCATGAACTGGGCCTACCAGCCGGTCGACAAGCTGGTCGAACGCAGCAACCACGACTTCGGCGTGGCCGTGATGTCGAACGACGGCGGCCTCGTCGTGCCGATCCTGCATGGCATCGAGAAGAAGCCGCTGGAGGTGCTGCAGAGCGACTGGACGGGCCTCGTCGAGCGCGCGCGCGTCAGGAAGCTCGCGCCCGCCGAGTACGCCAACCCGACCTTCACCATTTCCAACATGGGCATGCTGGGCGTGTCACACTTCACCGCGATCCCCACCCCCGGCATCTCGGCGATCCTGGCGATTGCCGCCAACGGCCCGCAGGGCACCCCGTTCACCATCACCGGTGACCACCGCGTGCTGAACGGCGCCGACGTCGCGCTGTATCTGGCCACGCTGAAGCAGACCATCGAAACACCTGAGTCCTGGCTGGGCGCGGGCGGTGCAGCCGCCGAAAAAGTCGCCACGACAGCGACCACGAATGTTCCGGTCTCGCCGATTCCCGAAGGCAACTGGGATGTGCCCGTCGTCGTCGTAGGCGGCGGCCCCGGCGGCGAGGACTGCGCGCGCGACCTGGCCGATCACGGCATCAAGGTCATGATGGTCAACAACGAGCCTTTCCCCGGCGGCGAATGCCTGTGGCGCGGCTGCATCCCGTCCAAGGCCTGGCGCGCCGCGGCGGACAACATCCGCAACCGCGCGCACGACGCCGAGATGGGCGTCGACGGTACCAACACGCCGAAATTGAACTGGGAACAGGTCGAGAAACATCGCCGCTGGGTGCAGAGCAGCCGCGGCGAGATGGCGCTGAAGGCCGACAAGGGCATGAAGATCGACGTGCGCGAAGGCTACGGCGAATTCGTCGACGCCCACACGCTGAAGATCACTCCGGTCGAGGGTGAACCCTACACCGTCAGCTTCGGCGCCGCGGTCATCGCCACCGGCGCCCCCGCCTTCGTGCCGCCGGTCCCCGGCGCGCGCGAGAACCTGGCGACGGGCGGCGTGGTCACCTCCGACACCATCTGGAACCTCGCCACCCCGCCGAAGAAGCTCGGCATCGTCGGCGGTGGCGTGATCGGCGTCGAGATGGCGCAGATCTTCCGCGACTTCGGCGCCGAGGTGCTGATGCTCGAGCGCAACGATCGCATCCTCGCCGAAGTCGAGGAGGAAATCGCCAAGACGCTGATCGCCGCGCTCGAAAAGGAAATCACCGTCGTCACCAGCGCCGCCATCAACGAGGTCTCCGGCAAGCCGGGCGCGATGAAGCTGCGCTACGCGAACAAGGAGGGTGTCGAGTCGGTATTCGAGTGCGACATCGTGCTGATCGCGACCGGCAAGCGCCCCGACACCAGCAGGCTCAATCTCGGCAAGGCCGGCGTCGAGCTCGACGGCGCGGCAATCAAGGTCAACGCCCGCTGCCAGACCAGCGTGCCGCACATCTACGCGGTCGGCGACGTGATCGGCGGCTACATGCTCGCCCATACCGCGGCCACGCAAGGTCGCGTCGCCGCCGACAACCTGCTCGGCCACGGCTCCGACTACGACCAGGACAAGGACTGCGGCGTCACCTTCTCGCGCCCGCAGGCCGGCTTCGTAGGCATCACGGTGGCGCAGGCCAAGGCCAAGGGCATCGACGCGGTGGAAGCCAAGATGCCGATGAGCATCGACGCCAAGGCGATGATCACCGGCGAGACCGAGGGCATGATCAAGCTGGTGGCCGACAAGGCGACCGGCCGC
>JBLMYH010000067.1:0-4850 GCA_050258175.1 Hyphomicrobiaceae bacterium | reverse complement strand
GCTGTGCTCGCCTACGACATGGTGTACGGCCGTGAGACGGCGTTTCTCGCCGCAGCGCGCGCCGCCGGCGCCCTGGCCTGCGACGGCCTCGGGATGCTGGTCGAGCAGGCGGCTGAAGCGTTTTACCTGTGGCGCGGCGTGCGCCCCGACACCGCCCCCGTCATCGCGGCACTGCGCACATGATGCGCACCGCCGTGCGCTGGTTCGGCGAGGGTATCGCCGCCGTGGTCGTGCTGATCCTGCTGTATCAGCTCTGGATCTTCGCCCATGTACTGTGGTGGATCGACCACAACCCCGCCTCCACCTCGTTCATGGAAGCCGGACTCGCGCGCCAGCAAGAAAAGAATCCCGACGCCGAACTGCGCCACAAGTGGGTGCCCTATGACCGCATCTCGATTCACCTGAAGCGCGCCATCGTCGCCGCCGAAGACGCCAAGTTTCTCGAACACGAAGGCTTCGACGTCGAGGGCATCCAGGCCGCGGTCGAAAAGAACCTGAAGAAAGGCCGCCTCGTCGCCGGCGGCTCCACCATCAGCCAGCAACTCGCCAAGAACCTGTTCCTCTCCGGCGAGCGCAGCTTCATCCGCAAGGGACAGGAAGCCGTCATCACGCTAATGATCGAAGCCACCTGGAGCAAGCGCCGCATCCTCGAGGTCTACTTGAACGTCATCGAATGGGGCAACGGCATCTACGGCGCCGAAGCCGCCGCCCGCCGCTACTACAAGACCTCCGCCGCCAACCTCAGCCGCGACCAGGCGGCCCACATGGCGGCCATGGTGCCCAACCCGCGCTGGTACGAGAACCATCGTAGTTCGCGCGCGTACCAGCGGCGCGTTGCGGTCATCAGCCGGTATATGGGCAGTGCGCAAGTGCCGCGCTGAGTCGAACCGCCTCAACGTCTTTTGGCTTCCGCCGAGTTGGTTAGTATCGTCGGGCGTGGACTCATTCGAGTGATGAAGGTCCGCTAGGGCCTCCCTCAGCCTTCCTTGCGCAGACGGGCAACCGGCGACTGCTGGACCTTGCGCCGTTCGAAATGGCGCAGTGCGTGATAGGTGCCGAAACCGAGCGCGCCCATCGCTAGCGTGAAGGCGCCGTAGGAAATCGGCCACGGGATGCCCGCGGTCATCATCGAGAACTCGGACATGCCGCCGATGCCGGCGATGATGTTGATCGGCACGAACACGACCGAAATCGCGGTCAGCTTGGACACGCGCTTGTTCTGGTTGATGTTGATGAAGCCGACGGTGGCGTCCATCAGGAAGTTGATCTTGTTGAAGAGGAAGGACGTGTGGCCGTCGAGCGATTCGATGTCGCGCAGGATCTGCCGTGCGTCCTCGTGCTGCTCCGTGGAGAGCAGGCGGCCGCGCATCAGGAAGGAGAGCGCGCGGCGGGTATCGAGCACGTTGCGGCGGATGCGGCCGTTCAAGTCCTCGCCCTTGGCGATCTCGGCGAGGATTTCGGCGGCTTCGTCGTCGGTGACCTGCGGCGACAGCACCTGGCGGCCGACGCGCTCGAATTCTGCGTAGACATCCTCGAGCGCGTCGGCCGAGTATTCGACGTCCGCGCCATAGAGGTCGAGCAAAACGTCCTTGCCGTCGGAGACATAGCCTGGCTGGGTGCGGGCGCGCAGCCGCTGCAAACGGAATACCGGCAGTTCCTCGTTGCGTACCGAGAACAGGATGTTGCGGTGGAGAATGAAGGCAACCGGGACGTTGCGCGAATCGCCCTGCTTGTCGAGCAGGAAGTTCGAGCTCATGTGCACCGCATCGTTGTCATCGATATAGAAGCGCGCACTTTCCTCGATGTCGGTGACGTCTTCGGGATCGGGCAGGTAGAGCTGGAAGAACTCGCCGACCCAGGTGCGGACGCTTGCGGTGGGAGCGACGAGATCGACCCAGATCGGGTTGACGTTGGCCAGGTCGGCGCGGCTGTCGATGCGTACCTGGCTCAGCCGGCCGTTCCTCAATTCGAAGGCCGAGAGCATGTTGCGCGCGCTGCTGTGGGGACGCGCCGCCAGCAATTCAGCGCGTACGTCGTCCGAAACGAGTTCAAGAACCAGTTCGCAGCGGTTTTCCTCGACCTCCTGCCAGGCGGCGAGACGGTCTTCCTCCGGCAAGGCCTCGATGACTCGCGCGATCTCGCCGGCGGAAAGGCGGCGCAGCAGGTTGTGCAGTTCGACCAGATGCTGGCGGTGCACCAGCCCCTCGACCAGATCGTGGCGCGGCATGTCCTGCTTCTGCACCAGAGCTTCGACGCGCCGCTGGCGCGCGAGCAGCAGCTGCACCTCGGAGAGGTGCTGCTCCAATTGGTTCTGCGCGCGCGGGCGCTGATCGACCGGTTCCAGCATGGCGCGTATTCTACGCCCGCCGCCTGATTCAGGGCACGCCAGAATACTGCGGCAGATCTGAAACTGTTGGATGCGCTGAATCGGGTCGGCAACGCGGCCAGACAGCGAATGGCACACAGAAGTCCGTCCCGCAAAAAGCCCTAAACGGCGGGCCCTCGTCTCGACCAGGATCAGCGCCTGCAAAGCTCGGCGCGTTACAATCGCGGGGCTTTTCCCCTCGCCCTCCATGACCGACGCCCTCGAAAATCAGCCGCAGGACAACCTCGAAGCCAGCCTGGCGCAGGTGCAGAACCTGCTCGCCAAGATGCGGCTGGTGGAGGAGCTCGTCCACAAGCAGGGCGGGCCGCGCCGGGATCTGGCCGCGAACCCGGTACACAAGCAGAACCTGACCGAGCTGCAGCGCAAGCTGGAAGAGCTGCACCCGGCCGACATTGCCTACATCCTGGAATCCCTGCCACTGGACGAACGCCGGCTGGTGTGGAGCCTGGTCAGTGCGGAGAACGACGGCGAGATCCTGCTGGAAGTCTCGGACTCGGTTCGCGAATCGCTGATCGAGACGATGGACAAGGCGGAGCTGCTGGCCGCCGCCGAATCGCTCGACACCGACGAGATCGCCGACATCGCGGCGGACCTGCCGAAAGACGTCATCCAGGAGCTGCTGACCACGCTCGACGCGCAGAAACGCGCGCACCTGCAGTCGGCGCTCGCCTATCCGGAAGACACGGTCGGCGCGCTGATGGACTTCGACATGGTGACGATCCGCGCGGACCTGACGCTGGAAGTCGCGCTGCGCTACCTGCGCGGGCTGGGCGAACTGCCCGATCAACTGGACAAGCTGTTCGTGGTTGACCGCAACGACGAGATCATCGGCGTGCTGCCGCTGAAACGGCTGCTCACCACCGACCCCGAGGCATCGGTGGCGGCGGTGATGGTCGAGGATTTCGTGCAGTTCCATCCCGAGGACGAGGCGCACGAGGCGTCGCAGGCGTTCGAACGCTACGACCTGGTGATGGCGCCGGTGGTCGACGTGCAGGGGCGGCTGATCGGCCGGCTCACCGTCGATGCGGTGGTGGATTACATCCGCGAATCGGCCGATGCCGACATGCTGTCGATGGCCGGCCTGAAGGAAGAGGAAGACCTCTTCTCGACCGTGTGGCATGCCGCGAAAAACCGCTGGACGTGGCTGGCGATCAACCTGTGCACGGCCTTCATCGCCTCGCGCGTGATCGGCGAATTCGAGGGCAGCATCGCCAAGCTCACCGCACTGGCTGCGCTGATGCCGATCATCGCCGGCATCGGCGGCAATTCGGGCAACCAGACCACGACGCTGATCATTCGCGGCCTGGCGCTTGGCCACATCACGCCGGCCAATGCGCGCCGCCTGGTGCTGAAGGAGATCGGCGTCGCCCTGCTCAACGGTCTGGTTTGGGGCTCGGTGGTCGGCGTCTTCGCCTGGCTGCTGTACCACAACCCGGCGCTGGGCGGCGTGATGGCGCTTGCGATGCTGCTGAATCTGCTGGTGGCCGCGCTGGCGGGCATCTTCATTCCGATGACGCTGGAGCGCGTAAAGCGCGACCCGGCCATCGGCTCGTCGGTGATGCTCACTGCCATCACGGACAGCATGGGCTTTTTCATCTTTCTCGGGCTCGCCACCCTGCTGCTGCTATGACGCCTGTCGATAAAAGTCACTCTCTGTACGTCCGCCTGCTCGGCTATGTGAAGCCCTACTGGCGCATGTTTGCGCTGTCGATTGTCGCCCTGGTGCTCACCGCTGCCACCGAACCGGCACTTCCCGCCTTGTTCAAGCCGCTGCTGGACAAGGGCTTCGTCGCCAAGGACCAGGCCTTCATCCGCTGGATTCCGGTTCTGCTGCTGGCGCTGTTCGTGGCGCGTGGCATCACCAGCTTTGTCAGCACCTATTGCATGGCCTGGGTGGGCAGCCGCCTGGTGATGGATTTGCGCGCCACGATGTTCGACAAGCTGATGACGCTGCCGACCCGCTATTTCGACCAGAACCCGAGCGGCCAGTTGATCGCGCACCTGGCGTTCAACGTCACCCAGGTGACGCAGTCGGCCACCAGCTCGCTCACCACGCTGGTGCGCGACACGGTGACGGTGCTCGGGCTGCTCGGCTATCTGCTGTGGCTGAACTGGCAACTGACCCTGATCGTGTTCGCGCTGGTGCCGCTCACGCTCTGGGTGGTGCGCGTCGCCAGCAAGCGCTTGCGCGGACTTTCGCGCAAGGCGCAGCAGAACATCGGCGATCTCACCCAGGTGATCGACGAGGCGGTGGGCGGACATCGCGTGGTCAAGCTGTATGGCGGCGAGGACTACGAGCAGACGCGTTTCCGCCAGGCGGCCAATTTGGCCCGCACGTTCGAGATGAAGCGCGTTGCCGCCAACGCCGTGTATGAACCCGTCATCCAGCTGATCGCGGCGATTGCGCTCGCCATCATCGTCTACATCGCCGCCGGGCAGGCGTCGAGCAACGCCACCACGGTCG
>JBLMYH010000066.1:0-3659 GCA_050258175.1 Hyphomicrobiaceae bacterium | reverse complement strand
TCTTCTCTACTGGAATCTACCCCGACGCGCGCAATACGTTCTTGTTCTGCTGCACTCGGATCCTCCAGGCCAAAAGGCACTTTGAATAAATCTTCCTCGAACTTCGGCAGCTGCCCGGTGCCGCGCATCGAATCGGCGTTCACCAGGTACGGCACATAAACCTCCGTGTAGCCATGCTCTGTCGTGTGTACGTCGAGCATGAACTGGGCGAGCGCGCGGTGCAGGCGCGCCAGCGGCCCCTTCATCACGGTGAAGCGGCTGCCGGTGATCTTCACGGCAGCGGCGAAATCGAGCTGGCCCAAGCCCTCGCCGAGGTCGACGTGGTCGCGCACCGGGAAGTCGAAGCTGCGCGGCGCGCCCCAGCGGCTCACTTCCACGTTGGCGGTCTCATCCTTGCCGACCGCGACCGATTCGTGCGGCAGGTTGGGCACCCCCATCAGGAAATCGTTGAGTTCGCTCTGCAACTCGGACAGGCGCGCTTCCAGTTGCTTCTGTTCGTCGCCCAGCCCCGCCACCTCGGCCATCACCGCCGTGGTGTCCTCGCCCTTGCCCTTCAGCATGCCGATCTGTTTCGACAGGGAATTGCGGCGGCTCTGCGCCTCCTGGGTGCGGGTCTGGGTCGTCTTGCGTTCGGCTTCCAGCGCCTCAAAGCGCGCCGTGTCGAAAGCAAACCCGCGCGCAGCCAGACGCTCGGCGACTAGGGCTGCATCTTTGCGCAGCAGCTGGATATCAAGCATGGAAGTATGAGAAAGCGCCAAAAGCGCCATTTTGGCCCATAGCTGCGGCTATCGGCTAGAGGCAGCGTGAAATTAGGCCGCCTCGACCAAGCCCGCCGCCTCTTCCACATCCACCGCGACGATGCGCGATACGCCCTGTTCCTGCATCGTGACCCCGGCGAGGTGCTGGGCCATTTCCATGGTGACGCGGTTGTGGGTGATGAACAGGAACTGTGTATGGCCGGACATCGCCTTGACCAGGTTGCAGTAGCGCTCAGTGTTGGCGTCGTCGAGCGGGGCGTCGACTTCGTCCAGCAGGCAGAACGGTGCCGGATTCAGCTTGAACATGGCGAACACCAGCGATAGCGCGGTGAGCGTCTTCTCGCCACCCGACAGCAAATGGATCGAGGCATTCTTCTTGCCCGGCGGCTGGGCGAACACCTGTACGCCGGCGTCGAGCAGTTCGTCACCGGTGAGAATCAGACGCGCCTGGCCGCCACCGAACAGTTGCGGGAACAGTTCGCCCATGTGCTGGTTGACGGTGTCGAAGGTGTCCTTGAGGCGCGCGCGCGACTCCTGGTCGATGCGGCGGATCGCATCTTCCAGCGTGGTGACGGCTTCTAGCAGGTCGGCACACTGCGCCGCGAGGTATTCGGCGCGCTCCTGCGCCTGGCTGAGTTCATCAAGCGCAGCGAGGTTGACCGCGCCGAGCGCAGCGATCTCGTTCTGCAGGCGGTTGATTTCGGCCTGCAGCTGGCTCGGCTTGGGGCTGTCGGACAGACCCGATTCGAGGCTGGCTTCGTCGGCGGCTGCCTCGCGCAATTGCAGCTCGAACTGCGACTGCATCAGCATCGCTTCCTGGTCCTTGAGCTTCAATTGCTCGATGGTGCGGCGCAGCGGGTCAAGCCCCTGCTCGCAGGCCAGACGGGCCTCGTCGTGGCCGCGCAGCTGGGCGGTCAGGCCTTCCAGCGCATCGCGCGCAGCGGCCAGGGCGGCTTCGGTCCCGGTGCGCGTCGCCAGCGCTGCCTGCAGTTCGGCGTCGAGCGCGTCGGCCGGCAGCCGCGCCAGTTCCTCGCGCGCCTGGCTCAGGCGCGTTTCGTCGTCGGCGATTTCCTGCTCGGTGCGTGCCAGCGTGTCGGCGAGTTCCCGGATCTTGTTGTTGCAGGTGGTCAGAGCGAAGCCGGCCTCCTGATGCCGGCGCTCGGCTGCCCGCTGCAGTTCGCGCGCCTCGAACACGGCGCGGTCGGCCTGGTCGCGCTGCTGGCGCGCGGCGTAGAGCGCCTCGCGCGCTTCTTCGCTCTGCATGCGGTAATCCTTGAGGCGCCCTTCCACCATCTCCAGCGTGGCACGCTCCGCGGTTTGCTGGCGGGTGACTTCCTCGAGTTCCTGGGTGATCTGCGCGGCCCGGCTCTGCACCCGGTCCACCGCCTGCTGCAAGCGCAGCAGTTCCATCTGCGCAGTGTGATGACGGCTCTGCGTCTGTCCGGTCTGCGCGCGCAGCGCCTGGATTTCGCGCTGGCGCTCCATGTAGCCTTGCTGCGCCTCGGCGTAGGCCGCCTCGAGCTCGGTGACCTCGACGCGCAGATTCACCGCGTCAGCCGTCAGCCGTTCGAGTTCGCGCCCACGCGCCAGGATGCCTTCGACCGCCGTGTGCGGACCGTGGAAGGTGACGCTGTGGCGGGTGAAGAGATGGCCTTGCGGCGTGACGACCGTTTCGCCGGCCTGCAGGCTGGTGCAACGGGCCCGTGCGGCGTCCGCATCGTCGGCCCAGTACACGCCGGCCAGCCAGTCGGCGAGCGCGGCATGGGCTGTGGCATCGTCGCTGGCGATCTTGCTGGCCAGCAGGTCCGGCGCGGTTGCAGCGGCCCCACCCTGCCCGGCCCAGACGGTCAGGCGGGCCGGGGGCGCATCGCTGAACCAGTCCGGCTGGGCATCGGCCGACACCGCCTGCAGGCGTTCGCGCAGCACCGCTTCGACCGCCGCTTCCCAGCCGGAGGCGACGCGCAGCTTCTCCCACAGGCGCGGGACGGCATCCAGGTCGTGCTGGCGCAGCCAGGCACCGAGCTTTTCGTCGGCCTTGAGGCTTTCCTGCAGTTTCTTCAACGCGGCGAGTTCGGCCTCGGTCTGGTGCAGCGCCTTGCGTGCGGCTTCGAGGTCACGCATGTGCTGGCCGCGCGCGGCGTCGAGTTCGGGCAGCGCAGTCTCGGCCTCCTTGAGTCCGGCCTGCGCGGTCGCCAGCGTCTGCGCCAGCTCCTCGAGCTCGACTTGCTTGGTCGCCAGGCCGGCGGCGTCGGGACGCGGCAGTTGCGCCTGCTCCTGCTCCAGGCGGCGGCAACGGGCCTCCAGCTGTTCGATCTGGCGCCGGGTGTGGCCGAGGCTGTTTTCGTCGACCTGGCGCGACTGGTCCAGCTGGGAGACCACGCGCTGCGCCTCGCCCACGCCCTGCTGCGCCTCGCGCAATGCGGCTTCCTTCTCGGGCAGCGTGCTGTCGGTGGCCTGGTGTGCGGCCGCCTCCGCTTCGGCGAGCGCCGCCTCGAGGCCGGGTTGCTGGGCGTTCACCTCGTCGAAGGCCTCCTGCATCGTGCTGCGGCGCGACTGCTGGGTCTCGACACGGGCGACCAGATCCTGCGCCTGGCGATAGAGCCGTTCGCGGGTGGCGTTCTGGTGCGCCATGCTCTGTTCGATGCGCGCGACTTCGGACTGCGCCTGGTAATACGCCGCCTGCGCGGTGTTGAGCGTGTCCTGGCCGGCAAACTGGGTCTGGCGCGCGGTTTCGAGCAGGGATTCGATGTGGCGCAAGCGCGCGGTCTCGGATTCCAGCTTGTTCTGTGCCGCGGTCAGGTCCTTGTCGATGCGTGCGCGCTGCTGCGCGGCATCGTGCTTGCGGGCGAACCACAGGCGGTGCTGCGAGAACGTCAGGTCAGCCTGAAGACTGCGGTAGTG
>JBLMYH010000065.1:0-25555 GCA_050258175.1 Hyphomicrobiaceae bacterium | reverse complement strand
GGTTGAAATTGTGGTGCGGGGAAAGCATAGCACTCCGATGCCGGATTCCCCCTTTTCTAGCGGCTTATGTCGGAAGCCGCGCCCGTGCTGCCTGCGTTTCGGGTTGGCGATCGCGATGCGGCCTCGCCGCTGGCGGGAAACCGCGTATAAAGGCGTGGTCAGTGGCGCTTTCCGGCAAGAAAAAAGGCAACCCGCAGGTTGCCTTCTGATCCCGAGCGCGTCCCAATCAGGTCAGCTTGCGCAACTTCTTGATTGCCGCGAGCTGCGCTACGGCTTGCGCCAGTTCGGCTTGCGCCTGGGCGTAGTCGATGGTCGCGGCCTTGTCCTTCATCGCTTCCTCGGCCGCGCGTTTGGCTTCGAGGGCCTTGGCTTCGTCGAGGTCGACGCCGCGAATCGCGGAATCGGAGAGGATGGTAACGACGTGCGGCTGGACTTCGAGGATGCCGCCGGAGACGTAGACCAATTCTTCTTCAGCCTGATTCGGCACTTTGATGCGCACCGCGCCCGGCTTGAGCGTCGTGAGAAGCGGAGTGTGCCGCGGGTAAATGCCGAGTTCGCCGCGCTGGCCGGGAGCAATCACAACTTCGGCGATGCCGGAATAGAGTGACTTCTCTGCGCTGACGATGTCGACGTGTAGGGTCATGGCCATAAATTACCTCATGAAGGGTGAGGGGTGAAGCGGGGGGAAAGGCGAAACGCACCTTCTCCCCCTCGCTTCATGCCTTACTGAATGGTCTTCGCCTTCTCGACCGCCTCTTCGATCGGGCCGACCATGTAGAAGGCCTGTTCGGGCAGATGGTCATATTCGCCATCGACGATCGCCTTGAAGCCGGCAATCGTCTCCTTCAGCGTGACGTACTTACCGGGCGCGCCGGTGAATACTTCGGCAACGAAGAAAGGCTGCGACAGGAAGCGCTGAATCTTACGCGCACGGGCGACCGCCAGTTTGTCTTCGGGCGACAGTTCGTCCATACCGAGAATCGCGATGATGTCGCGCAGTTCCTTGTATTTCTGCAGCGTGCCCTGAACAGCGCGGGCGACGTTGTAGTGCTCTTCACCGACGACCTGCGGATCGAGAATACGCGACGTCGAATCGAGCGGATCCACCGCAGGGTAGATACCCAGTTCTGCGATCTGACGCGACAGCACCAGGGTCGCGTCGAGGTGAGCGAAGGTGGTGGCGGGCGACGGGTCGGTCAAGTCATCCGCCGGCACGTACACGGCCTGGAAGGACGTAATGGAGCCGGTGCGGGTCGAGGTGATGCGCTCCTGCAGGCGGCCCATTTCGTCGGCCAGCGTGGGCTGGTAGCCCACCGCGGACGGCATCCGGCCCAGCAGGGCGGACACTTCGGTACCCGCCAGGGTGTAACGGTAGATGTTGTCGACGAACAGCAGCACGTCACGGCCTTCGTCACGGAAGTACTCGGCCATGGTCAGGCCGGTCAGCGCCACGCGCAGACGGTTGCCCGGGGGTTCGTTCATCTGACCGTAGACCAGTGCAACCTTGTCCAGCACGCCGCCTTCTTTCATCTCGTGATAGAAGTCGTTGCCTTCACGGGTACGCTCACCCACGCCAGCGAAAACGGAGAAGCCCGAGTGCGCCACGGCGATATTGCGGATCAGTTCCATCAGCGTCACGGTCTTGCCCACGCCAGCGCCACCGAAGAGGCCGACCTTGCCGCCCTTGGCGATCGGCATGATCAGGTCGATCACCTTGATGCCGGTCTCGAGAATTTCCACCGTTGCGGCCTGATCGGCATATGCCGGCGGCTTGCGGTGGATGGGCATGTGCGTGTCGGTGGTCACCGGACCCTGCTCGTCGATCGGGGTGCCGAGCACGTTCATGATGCGGCCCAACGTAGCCTGGCCGACGGGCACCATGATCGGGTTGCCGGTAGACAGAACGTCCATGCCGCGGCGCAGGCCGTCGGTGGAGCCCATCGCAATGGCGCGCACCACGCCGTCGCCCAGCTGCTGCTGGACTTCCAGCGTCAGCTCGGGGGACTGCATCTTCAGCGCTTCGAAGACCCTCGGCATGGCTTCACGTGGAAATTCCACGTCCACCACCGCACCGATGATCTGAACAATTTTTCCGTTGCTCATGTTGATTTCCTAATCAATTAAATTCTGTGTGCCGTGCGCTCAAACCGCCGCTGCGCCTGCCACGATTTCCGACAGTTCCTTGGTGATCGCGGCCTGACGGGTCTTGTTGTAAACCAGCTTCAGCTCGCCGATCACATCCTTGGCGTTGTCGGAGGCGGCCTTCATCGCCACCATCCGCGCCGACTGCTCACAGGCGATGTTCTCGGCCACGCCCTGGTACACCAGTGATTCGACGTAGCGCATCAGCATGCCGTCAACCACCGGCTTCGCATCGGGCTCGTAGATATAGTCCCAGTGCGTTTTGAGGCTGGCTTCCTCGGCATCTTCCATTTTCGCCAGAGGCAGCAACTGGGTCAGCGTGGGCTCCTGCTTCATCGTGTTGATGAAGCGGTTGTAGACGACGTAAAGCGCGTCGATCCTGCCTTCCATATAGGCGTCCAGCATGATCTTGACGGGGCCGATGAGCTTGTCCATATGAGGGGTGTCGCCCAAACCGGTCAGTTGCGACACCACGTTGGCGCCCAGGCGCTGCATGAAACCCAGTCCCTTGTTGCCGATCGCAGTCACGTCAATTCCGACGCCGGCTGCTTCCCACTGCTTCATCTGGCTCACCACCACGCGGAATGCGTTGGTGTTGAGGCCGCCGCACAACCCCTTGTCGGAGGAAATGACAATCAGGCCGACGCGCTTGACCTGGTCCCGCGCGATCACGAAAGGATGCTTGTATTCCGTGTGCGCATAGGCCAGGTGCGTCGCCACGCGGGCGATTTTCTCGGCATAGGGACGCGCAGCCTTCATGCGGTCTTGTGCCTTGCGCATTTTGGACGCCGCGACCATTTCCATGGCCTTGGTGATCTTGCGCGTGTTCTCCACGCTCTTGATCTTGGTCCGTATCTCTTTTCCGGCTGCCATAGTGGCTCCTAATCAGCGCGGTCTAAATCAATAGACGCCGGTTTTCTTGAACTCTTCCACCGCGGCGGTGAGCGACTTTTCGGTGGCGTCATCCAGGTTGCCGCTGGTTTCGATGGTATCGAGGATGCTGGCGTGCTTGGACTTGATGAACGCCAACAGGGCTGCCTCGAACGGCAGGATCTTGTTGACTTCGACGTCGTCCATATAGCCCTTGTTGACCGCAAACAGGGTCAGCGCCATTTGCGAAACCGACATGGGCGAATACTGCGCCTGCTTCATCAGTTCGGTCACGCGACGGCCGCGCTCCAGCTGCTTGCGGGTGGCTTCGTCGAGGTCGGAGGCGAACTGGGCGAAGGCTGCGAGTTCACGATACTGTGCCAGCGCCAAGCGAATACCGCCGCCAAGCTTCTTGATCACCTTGGTCTGCGCGGCGCCGCCGACGCGGGACACCGACAGACCGGCGTTGATCGCGGGACGGATACCGGCGTTGAACAGGTCGGTTTCCAGGAAGATCTGGCCGTCGGTAATCGAGATCACGTTGGTCGGCACGAAAGCGGACACGTCGCCGGCCTGCGTTTCGATGATCGGCAGGGCGGTCAGCGAGCCGGTCTTGCCCTTGACGGCGCCGTTGGTGATCTTTTCGACGTAGTCGGCGTTGACGCGCGCGGCGCGCTCGAGCAGACGCGAGTGCAGGTAGAACACATCGCCCGGATAGGCTTCGCGACCCGGCGGACGGCGCAGCAGCAGCGAAACCTGGCGGTAGGCCCAGGCCTGCTTGGTCAGATCGTCGTACACGATCAGCGCGTCTTCGCCGATGTCACGGAAGTACTCGCCCATGGTACAGCCGGAATACGGCGCAATGTACTGCATGGCAGCCGCATCGGACGCAGTCGCGGCAACGACGATGGTGTGGTCCATCGCGCCGTGCTCTTCCAGCTTGCGCACGACGTTGGCAACCGAAGACGCCTTCTGGCCGATGGCGACGTAAATGCACTTCACGCCAGTGCCCTTCTGGTTGATGATGGCGTCGATCGCGACGGCAGTCTTGCCGGTCTGGCGGTCGCCGATGATCAGTTCGCGCTGGCCGCGGCCAACCGGCACCATGGCGTCGATCGACTTGAGGCCGGTCTGGACCGGCTGGTCCACCGATTTACGCTCGATCACGCCGGGCGCGATGCGCTCGATCGGCATGGTGGTGTCCGCGGCGATGGGGCCCTTGCCGTCGATCGGCTGGCCCAGCGAGTTCACCACACGGCCCAGCAGGCCACGGCCGACCGGCACTTCGAGAATGCGGCCGGTGCACTTGGCGACGTCGCCTT
The DNA here is from genome assembly GCA_050258175.1 of Hyphomicrobiaceae bacterium. GTDB lineage: Bacteria > Pseudomonadota > Gammaproteobacteria > Burkholderiales > Thiobacillaceae > Thiobacillus. The sequence continues at coordinate 21,221 of JBLMYH010000065.1, read as the reverse complement.
CCGTGATGTGTTCGTAGTCGCCCAGGATCACGGCGCCGACCGAGTCGCGCTCGAGGTTGAGCGCCACGCCGAACGTGTTGCCCGGCATTTCAATCATTTCACCCGACATCACGTCGGACAAACCATGAATGCGGACGATACCGTCGGTGACGGACACGATCGTGCCCTGGGTGCGCAGCTCGCTCGAGGCACCGAGGTTTTCGATCTTGGCTTTAATCAGTTCGCTGATTTCGCTTGGATTCAATTGCATGTCTGTTCTCCGAACCGTGAGGTTCCGATAAATGTGTGTACTGGATTAGCCTTGCAGCGCGAAAGCCATGCGCTGCAACCGCCCTTTCACCGAGCCGTCTATCACCTGGTCGCCGATGGCGATCACCGCGCCGCCGATCAATTCGGGATCGACCGCAACCTGGACGTTCACTGCACGGTTGAATTTGGCTTTGAGCCCGGCCACGAGATCGTCGATCTGCGCCTGCGTCAATTCCTGTGCGCTGGTGATGGTCGCCTCGAGCGTACCCTCGGCGTTCGCTTTCAGCGTTTCGAACTGCGCGCTGATCTCCGGCAACAGTGCAAGGCGATCATTCTCGGCCAGCACCTTGACGAAATTGCCGCCGCGCTCGCCGAGATCGGCACCGGCCACATCAATGACCAGACCCGCGACGCGCTCGGCCGACACCGCAGGATCGGCAATCAGACGCGCCACCCGGGCATCGGAAACGACGGCCGCCAGCGTGGCAATGCGCGAAGACCAGCCGGCCAGGTCGTTTTCGCCCTGGGCCATGCGGAATACCGCTTCGGCGTAGGGACGGGCCAGGGTAGACAGTTCGCTCATGGCTTACAGCTCGGCTTTCAGCTGGCCCAGCAGGTCAGCGTGCGTTTGCGCGTTAACTTCGCGACGCAGGATTTTTTCCGCACCGGCCACGGCCAGCCCGGCCACCTGCTCGCGCAGACTTTCGCGTGCACGGTTGGTTTCCTGTGCAATATTCGCCTGGGCCGCGGCAAGCTGGCGGTCGCCTTCTTCCTTGGCGGCCACTTTCGCTTCCTCGATGATCTGCGCCGCGCGCTTTTCGGCCTGGGCAATCACTTCGGCCGCCTGGGCCTTGGCGTCACGCATGTTGTCGCCGGCCTTCTTGGCGGCCAGTTCCAACTCGTGCTTGCCGCGATCGGCCGCGGCCAGGCCATCGGCGATCTGCTTCTTGCGCGTCTCGAGCGCGTTCATGATCGGCGGCCACACGAACTTCATGCAGAACCACACGAAGAAAATGAACGTGATGGACTGGCCGATCAAAGTTGCGTTGAAATTCATATCCGCACCTTTTAATAACGGGGGTGGTTAGACAAGTTCCGTATCAACCCGCGAATTAACCGGCAACGGCGAACAGAACGTACATGGCCAAACCGACAGCGATCATCGGCACGGCGTCGACCAGACCCATCACGATGAAGAACTGGGTGCGCAGCATCGGGATCAGTTCAGGCTGACGGGCGGCGCCTTCGAGGAAGCGGCCACCGAGAATGCCGATACCAACGGCTGCACCAAGTGCGCCCATACCCATCATCAGGGCACCAGCGATGTACAGCACGGCTTGAGTCATTTCCATTTGTTGCTCCTAAAAATAAAAATCAAAGTTGAAAACAAGAAACCAGGATAGAGAAGAATCGAATCAGTGATGCTCAGCGTGCGCCATGTCCAGATACACGATGGTCAGCGTCATGAAGATAAAGGCTTGCAGCGTGATGATGAGGATATGGAACACCGCCCACGCCCACTGCAACGCACCGCCGAACGCAGCCAGAATCCAGCTACCGCCGAACATCAGCGCAATCAGGATGAAGATCATCTCGCCGGCATACATGTTGCCGAACAGACGCAGCGAGAGCGAAAGAGGTTTGGCGATCAGCCCGACGCCCTCTAGCAGCAGGTTGATCGGGAACAGGAATTTCGGGAAAGGCTGGAAAGCCAGTTCGGAGAAAAAGCCGCCCGCGCCTTTCATCTTGAAGCTGTAGAACAGCACCAGGAAGAAGACCGACAGCGACATGCCGAAGGTCACGTTGGGGTCGGTCGACGGCACAATTTTCAGGTGCGGCAGACCCGCGGCCGTCGCGACAAATGGAAACCAGTCAACGGGGAACAGGTCCATCAGGTTCATCAGGAATACCCACATGAACACTGTGAGGGCGAGCGGCGCCACCAGCGCATTCTGGTGCGCGAAAGAGCCGCGCACGGAACTATCGATAAACTCGATGATCCATTCAACGAAGTTCTGCAACCCCGAGGGCGTGGCGGCCGTTGCCTTCTTGGCCGCCAAGCGGAAGAGGAACAGAAAAATCAGGCCCAGGCCAATCGAGAACAGCATGCTGTCGACGTTGATCGCCCAGAAGCCCATGGCCTTGGCCTCTGCGGCGCCGTGAGCAAAGCCCCAGGTGCCGTCCGGAAGCTGCCCGTAGGTCAGATTTTGCAGGTGGTGCTTGATGTACTCGCCGGAGGAAAGATGTTCCGTAGCCATAGTGATCAATTTGTATAAGTGAGTTTTGGATGGGCACGACATGCACCCCCATTCAAAACCAACCTTGGCAAACCCGGCCTGCCGGCCGGCTATCTAATGTTGCGACTCGTCGCTGCCGCCAGCCAGGCAAACTGGGCCAGCGCCAACCCCAGCAACAGGGGCAGGGGCTGCAACTTCAAGGCGCCGAGACCGACAGCCAGCAAGCCGACCAGCAGCACCAGGCGCTCGACGCCGGTGCGAACAAACAGCTTGAACAAACGATGCCGATCCCATTCCGGATGCCCCATCGATTGCCGCTCGCGCCACACCAGCACCGCACTTACGGCCAGCGCAACCAGCACGCCATAGAGGGCCGCCAGCGCCGCATCGAACCCCGCTATTGCGGCGCCGGTCAGCGCCGCCGCGGGAGCGAGCAGCGCTTGCGTCCGAGCCACCCGCCGGGCGCCGGTAGGGATGCCGGTAAACATTAGCCAGTTATGATACAAGAATTAGTGCGGTCTATGCAATCATCAGGCGACTTGATGATGAATTTCACTATGTAGTGATGTTGTATAGCGGAGAATTGCCCCCGCGCCAGAGGCGCGCGCCCTTACAACTGGATTCCCAGGCGCTGCAACAGGCCCTGCAATTCTTCCGCGCTGGCGAACTGCAGGGTGAGTTTGCCGCTGCCCTTGCTGCTGGTTTGCACATGCGCCGTCATCCCGAGCGCATCCGACAGCGCCTCTTCCAGCCGGAGTATGTCGCGTGAAACGGCCTGCTTGACTGGCGCAGTGGTTGCCTCCTTAAGCCGCGCCACCCGGCGTTCGACTTCGCGAACCGACAACCCCTTGGTCTCGATTTCGTGCGCCAATTCACGCTGCGCGCCTGCATGTAACGGCAGCAGTGCGCGTGCGTGCCCCATTTCGAGCAGCCCTGCCGTGAGCATATCCTGCACCGGGTGCGACAGATTGAGCAGGCGCAGTAGGTTGGACACCGCAGTGCGCGATTTGCCGACCGCTTGCGCGACCGCGTCATGGGTCATGCCGAACTCGTGGATCAGGCGCTGCAGGCCATGCGCCTCATCGATGGCATTGAGATCCTCACGCTGGATGTTTTCGATCAGCGCCATCGCCGCCACGGCATCGTCGGTGACTTCGCGCAGCAGCACTGGTATTTCGCTCAAACCGGCGATCTGCGCCGCGCGCCAGCGCCGCTCGCCGGCAATGATTTCATAGCCGCTGGCGACTTCGCGCGCAAGGATCGGCTGCATCAAACCCTGCGCACGGATGGAATCGGCGAGTTCCTGTAGCGACTCACTGTCCATCTGGGTGCGGGGCTGATACTTGCCCGGCGCAAGTTGTCCCACTTTCATCATGCGCAGATCGCCCTGCGGCGGCGCAGCGTTGTCTTCGCCACCCAGCAGCGCGTCGAGACCGCGCCCCAACCCTTTAAGCTTGGCCATCTGTTTCCTCCCGGCCTAGCTGGCCGGCGTTTATGCCCTTCTGCGCTCGCTTCAGCGTTTCCTCGGCCAGTTCCATATATGCTTTTGCGCCCTTGCACAGGCGGTCGTAGGCCAACACCGGCAGGCCGTGGCTAGGCGCCTCGGCGAGCCGCACGTTGCGCGGAATCACGGTGTCGTAGACCTTGTCGCCGAAATGCTGCTTGAGCTGATCCGACACCTGTTGTGCCAGCGTGCTGCGCGGGTCGAACATCACGCGCAGCAGCCCCTCGATCTGAATCGAGGGATTCAACCGCTGCTTGACCTTCTTGATGGTCGCGACCAAGTCGGTCAGCCCCTCCAGCGCGTAGTACTCGCACTGCATGGGAATCAGCACCGCCTCCGCCGCGGCAAACGCATTGACGGTCAAGAGATTCAGCGTCGGCGGGCAATCCATCAGGACGAAGTCATAGTCGTCGGCCACCTGCGCCAGCGCCACCTTCAAGCGCAGATCGCGCTGCTCCAGGTTTACCAAATCGATCTCGGCGCCGGCAAGTTCGCGGTTGGCCGGAATGACATCGAAGTGGCCCGGCTCCGAGCGTACCCGCGCGTCGCGCACGGTAACTTGGTTCAGCAGGATCTGGTAAACGGTCGGCAGCGCGGTGCGTTTTTCGATACCCGCCCCCATGGTGGCGTTGCCCTGCGGATCGAGATCCGCCAGCAGCACGCGCTGACCGAGCTCGGCCAGACTCGCGGCCAGATTCACCGCCGTCGTCGTCTTGCCGACGCCGCCTTTTTGATTGGCAATTGCCACGATTCGGCTCATTCAACAGACTCCAGAACGATCAAATGCCGGGTCGCGTCGAGACCCGGGACAAGCAGTGCGTTGTCAGCGCTCACTTTCACTCCAGAGGGCAATAAAGCTAGCTCTTCGTACGGGTACAAGCCCTTCATCGCGAGCCAGCGACCGCCCGGTTTGAGCAGATGGCGGGTCAGGATGACGAACTCCTTGAGGTCGGAAAACGCCCGCGATGTAATGAGGTCGAAACCCGTTTCAGGCCGAAAATCCTCCACCCGATTCGTCACCACGTTCAGATTCTCCAAGCGGAGTTCCGCCTTGGCCTGCAGCAGGAAAGCGGTCTTCTTGGCGATGCTGTCGATCAGCGTCACCTGCAAATCCGGCCGCGCAATCGCCAACGGTACGCCAGGGAGGCCACCGCCGCTGCCGACGTCGAGCACCCGCTCCCCTAGAAAGAAGGGAATCGTCGCCAGCGAATCCAGCAGGTGATGGCTGACCATGCGGTCGGCGTCGCGCACCGCCGTCAGGTTGTATACGCGGTTCCACTTGTCCAACAGCGCCAGATACGCCAGGAGCTTCGGCTCGGCACCCGCGGGCAATGTCAGTCCTAGCGCGGCAACCCCCGCCGCGAGTTGTTCCTGCGGTGTCATGCGCTTTTCTTCTGTTCGTCGGGTTTGAACCCGCGCTTGGCGTACACCAGCAGCACGGAGATCGCCGCCGGGGTGATGCCTTGCAAGCGCGCTGCCTGACCCAGCGTTTCGGGACGGGCTTTCTGCAGCCGCTGGCGAACCTCCATCGACAGCCCCGTGAGCCGGCTGTAGTCAAGGTCCGCGGGCAGGCGCAGGCTTTCCTGCTCGCGCTGCCTTTCCACTTCCTCGTTCTGGCGATCGATATAGCCTTGGTATTTGGCGGCAATTTCCACCTGCTCGGCAACGCCCGGAACAGTCTCGCCTGCCCCGCCCCCGGGCAGGCTCACCACCTGCGCGTAACTTAGGTTGGGCCGACGCAACAGCTCGAATAGGCTGTATTCATGCTCGATCGGCTGGCCAATCAGGCTGGTGGCGGCTTCGGCCGGCAGGATGGCCGGATTGACCCAGGTCGACTTCAGTCGTTCGGTTTCACGTGAAACCGCATCTCGTTTCCGATTGAAGGCATCCCAGCGCGCATCATCGACGACCCCGAGGCCGCGCCCGATTTCGGTCAGGCGCATGTCGGCGTTGTCCTCGCGCAATTGCAGCCGGTATTCGGCGCGGCTGGTAAACATGCGATAGGGTTCCGAGACGCCGCGCGTGATGAGGTCGTCGACCAGCACCCCAAGGTAGGCCTCGTGGCGCCCCGGGCTCCAGGCATCCCGCCCCCGCACCTGCAAACCGGCGTTGATCCCGGCCAGGAGACCTTGAGCCGCAGCCTCCTCGTAGCCGGTGGTGCCGTTAATTTGCCCGGCAAAGAAGAGAGCGGCGATCGATTTGGTCTCCAGCGAGGCCTTGAGGTTGCGCGGATCGTAGTAATCGTATTCGATGGCGTAGCCGGGACGCAGGATGTGTGCGTGTTCCAGCCCCGGGATTGACCGCACGATGGCGAACTGGACATCGAAAGGCAGCGAAGTCGAGATGCCGTTGGGGTAGATCTCGTGCGTCGCCAGCCCCTCTGGCTCGAGGAAGATCTGATGGCTGGCCTTGTCGGCGAAGCGGGTGATCTTGTCCTCGATCGATGGACAGTAGCGCGGCCCCACGCCCTCAATAACACCGGTATACATGGGCGAGCGGTCGAGTCCGCCGCGGATGATCTCGTGTGTCTGCTCGGTCGTGTGCGTGATCCAGCAGGGGCGCTGCTCGGGGTGCATAGCCGCAACGCCCATGAAGGAGAACACCGGCGCCGGGTCGTCGCCTGGCTGGGCCTGGGTCTGCGCGAAGTCGATGGTGCGCCCGTCGATGCGCGGCGGGGTACCGGTCTTCAACCGCCCCGCGGGCAAACCGAACTCGCGCAGCCGCGCTGCCAGCGACACTGCTGGCGGATCGCCCATGCGCCCCGCCTGGAAGTTTTCCAGCCCGACGTGGACAAGGCCGGCGAGAAAGGTGCCGGTGGTCAGGACGACCGCGCGGCAGCCAAACACGATGCCCAACTGGGTTCTCACACCGACGACGCGGTCGCCGTCCAGCACCAGATCGTCGACCGCCTGCTGGAACAGCGTGAGATTGGGCTGGTTTTCGAGCCGCGCCCGGATCGCGGCCTTGTACAACACGCGGTCGGCCTGCGCACGGGTGGCGCGCACTGCAGGACCCTTGGACGAATTGAGCGTGCGGAACTGGATCCCCGCTTCGTCGGTAGCCAGCGCCATCGCGCCACCGAGCGCGTCGACTTCCTTGACCAGATGCCCCTTGCCGATGCCGCCGATCGAGGGATTGCATGACATGGCGCCGAGGGTTTCGATATTGTGCGACAGCAGCAGCGTCTTCACCCCCATGCGCGCAGAGGCCAGCGCGGCCTCGGTGCCGGCGTGGCCGCCACCGACGACGACGACATCGAAGGATTCGGGAAATTTCATGATGGCCGCCATTCTACCCGTTGCCGCGCTCCGTTTCACGTGAAACACGATCCCGCAGCCCCACGCCACCAGCTCAGCCTGAGCTCGCCTTCGCCTCAAGTGCCTCCCAGCGTGCCAGGGCCTCCAGCAGTTCGGCCTCGATGGCTTCCGAGCGCGCCTGCAGCGCAGCGGCTTCCTGCGGCCTCGTTTGATACAAGGCCGGGTCTGCCAGACGCTCGGCGAGCTGCGCCTGCTCACCCTCCAGCGCCTCAATCTGCGCGGGTAGTGCTTCGAGTTCTCGCGCCTCCCTATAGCTCAGCTTACTTTTGGCTTCCGGCTTGACCGGCGCTGCCTGCGCGGACATCTTGGGAGCCGCTGCACGCGGCGCCTCAACCGTGGGCCGCTGCCGCTGTTGCCAGGCGCGCCACTCGGCGTAGCCGCCAACAATTTCGGTCAGCCTGCCGCCCCCCTCGAAGGCGATCGACTGGGTGACGACGTTATCCAGAAACGCGCGGTCGTGCGAGACGATGATTACAGTGCCGCCGTAGTCCTGCAGCAGCTGCTCCAGCAATTCCAGGGTATCGATGTCGAGGTCGTTGGTCGGCTCGTCCAGCACCAGCAGGTTGGCCGGACGCGCGAACAATCGTGCCAGCAGCAGGCGATTGCGCTCGCCGCCGGACAGCGCCGACACTTTGGCGCGCGCGCGTTCGGCGGGAAACAGGAAATCCTCCAGATAGCTGATGACATGCTTTCTCTGCCCGCCGATTTCGACGTAGTCGGAACCAGGCGAGATCGTGTCGATCAAGGTCGCATTGTCGTCGAGCTGGTTGCGGAACTGGTCGAAGTAGGCGACTTCGAGCTTGGTGCCCTGCTTGATCCAGCCGGATTGCGGCTTCAGTTCACCCAGGATCAGGCGGATCAGCGTGGTCTTGCCGACGCCGTTGGGGCCCAATAGACCCAGCTTGTCGCCACGCAGGATGGTGGCGGAGAAGTCCCGGATCAGCACCCGGGCATCGTAGCCGTAGGTGACATGATCAAGTTCAGCCACCACCTTGCCCGAGCGATCGCCGGCGTCGATCTGAAACCCGACCTGCCCCGCATGCGCGATGCGCGCCTCACGAGTGCGGCGCAAAGCCTCCAGGCGCCGTACGCGGCCTTCGTTGCGGGTGCGGCGCGCCTCGACCCCTTTGCGGATCCAGGCCTCTTCCTGCTTCCAGAACTTGTCGAATTTGCGATTGTGGACCGCCTCCACCTCCAGCTGCTCGGCCTTTTTCAGTTGATAGGCGCTGAAGTTGCCCTGGTATTCGCGCAGCTGGCCACGATCAAGCTCGACGATACGATTGGCGACGTTGTCCAGAAAGCGCCGGTCATGGGTAATGAAGAACAGCGCGCCACGATAGTCGTTGAGCAGGGTTTCCAGCCATTCGATGGCGGAAAAATCCAGATGGTTGGTCGGCTCGTCGAGCAGCAGCAACTCCGGGTCGGTCACCAGCGCACGCGCCAGCGCCACCCGCTTCTTCAGGCCGCCCGAAAGCGTTTCCACCGCGGCGTCAGGGTCCAAGCTCAGGCGCTGCAGGGTTTCTTCGACCCGGCTGTTGAGCCGCCAGCCGTCGGCCACCTCCAATTCATGCGACAGCCGCTCGAAATCCGCATACACCGCCTCATCGCCTTCCGCCAAGGCGTGCGCCACGGCATGGTACTCGGCAAGCAGCTTTTGCGCTCTCCCCACCCCTTCCGCCACCGCCTCGAACACGCTGTGGCCAGGCTGGAACTGCGGTTCCTGCGGCACATAGGCCAGCTTCAAACCCGGCGCGCGCCACACCTCCCCCGCATCGGGCTGGCTCTCGCCGGCGATGATTTTCAGCAGGCTCGACTTGCCGGTGCCGTTGCGGCCGATCAGGCCAATACGCTCGCCTGCCTCAACCACCAGTGATGCCCCATCGAGCAGCGGCCAGTGGCCGTAGGCGAGTTCAAGTCGGTCAAGCGTCAGGAGGGGCATGGCGAGGGCAAGAAAACAAGGAGCGCGAAATTATCCGCGAATAAGGGCCGCATGCACGGCGCGCGCAATATTTAATGCATTGGGCGTGTCAGCGTGCAGGCACAGGGTCTCCGCCCGTATCCTGAGCGCTGCGCCATCCAGTGTGACGACCGGCTCGCCTTGCGCGAGCGCGCGTGCCTGCTGCGCCGCCGCATCTGGATCGGTCACCAGCGCGCCCACCGTTTCACGTGAAACAAGCTGACCGTTCGCTTGATACCGACGGTCAGCAAACGCCTCGTTCAGCACCGCCAGCCCGGCCGCCTCGCCCGCCGCTATCAGCCGCGAGCCGGCGAACCCAACCAGCACCAGACCGGGGTCGACCTTTACCACCGCCAGCACAATGGCCTCTGCCACCTCCCGGTCCCGCGCCGCCGCATTGTAGAGCGCACCATGGGGCTTGATGTGCGACAGCCGCAACCCGAGCCGCGCAGCCTGCTCGGCCAATGCTTCGGTCTGCTGCATGACCCATGCCGCGATGTCTTCTGTGGACGCAACCAGCGCGTGGCGGCCAAACCGGTCGCGGTCCGGATAGCTCGGGTGAGCCCCCGCCGCCACGCCATGCTCGGCCGCCAGCCGCAACGCCGCCGTCATGCTGGCGGCATCGCCAGCGTGGCCGCCGCAGGCGATCGACGCGCGCGCCAGATACGGCATCAAGGCACCGTCATCGCTGCCTTCACCAATATCCGCATTCAATTCAATCATGCCAGTTCCTTGATCTCCCACGGCACAGCCGCCAGCGCACGTGCGGGTTCGACCTCAACCGTGACAAAACGGATTACGTCACCAGGCATCAGTTGCGCCAACCGCGGCACGTCTGCCGTAATCACGCCGGCAATCACCGGATAGCCGCCGGTGACCGGCCCGTCCCAGCCCAGGATGATCGGCTGCCCGTCCGGCGGGACCTGTATTGCGCCGGGTAACACCCCCTGCGAGGGCAGTTCCGCCTGGCGATGACTTACCGGCGTACCGCCCAGCCGCAGACCACGGCGATCCGACGCCGCATCGACCCGATAGCAGCTGCCGAAAAACGCTGCCAGACCGGCATCGTCAAACTGGCTCGCCTGCGGTCCCGCCACGACCCGCAGGCAGCCACCGGCTCCGCCGGGCGGAGGACATGCGCGCAGCAGTCTCATCTGACCCGCCGGCGTACCGCAGCGCAGAACGTCCCCGGCTTGCAGCGCCCGCCCGCAATGCCCGCCGAATCCGGATGGCAGAAAGGTGCTGCGGCTACCCATCACCTGCGGCACCTCGAGCCCCCCGCGCAGCGCCAGCCAGCAGCGGCCGCCGCCCGCCGCGGGGCGGTCAAGGGTCAGAACCTCGCCCTCCGCCAGCACCAGGGTTTCATTCCATGCCACCGCGACACCGCTGCTGCGGCTGGCAGCAAAACATGCGCCGGTGAGCGCCGCAACGCCTCCCCGCGGAAACAGCAGGCGCGGCCCGGCCAGCGTAATCTCCAGCCCCGCCGCAGTCGTCTCATTGCCCACCAGGTAGTTCGCGGCCGCCAAGGCGGCCGGGTCAGCCGCGCCGCCGGCAGGCACGCCGAGCGCGCCCCGGCCCGGCCGCCCCATATCCATCACCAGGTCGCACAGACCGCTACGCCGAACCTCGATCATGCCGGAACGAAGCGCACCCGGTCGCCCGGCATCAGCAATGCTGGCGCTTGCCGTTGCGGGTCAAACAATACCGCTGCCGTCCGCCCGATGATGTGCCAACCGCCAGGTCCCCCCGCCGGATAGATTCCAGTATAGAGCCCCCCTATCGCCACACTGCCCGGCGCGACCTGCTGCCGCGGTGACGCCCGGCGCGGCGCCTGCAACGCCGGCGGCAATCCCCGCATATAGGGGAACCCGGGCTGAAATCCCAAAAACGCCACCGTATACTCCGCTGCGGCGTGCCGGTCGATGTAAGCCACTGTGCTCATACCCGCTCGCTTTGCCAAAGCGGGCAAGTCCGGTCCTGCAGCCCCGCCATAGTCGACCACGATCTCATGCGCCCTCCCCTGCACACCCGGCCGGTTCGCAAGAGGCCCAGCCAACGCGACGCTCAACCCAGGCGGCACCTTGGCCGCCGGTCGTAATATCAGCAACAGGCTGTCATCTGCGGGGATAATGTCCTCAATCTCCGGCAGGTTCAGGGCAACCAACGACATGTAGCGCGCCAATGTCGCCGCCCCCGTCGCCACTCGCAAGCCGCGCTCGCCGACCCAGCGCCAGGCCGGGGCGGCGTGTGGTTGACCGGTTATAGGCTTTCCCATAGGGTGGGGTCTCTTTTGGCGTTTCGCACGATGCGGCTGTGCTGAGGGCTACTGCCGCGCAATGGTAACCCTGGCCTGGTGCCACGAGCGTCGCCGATCCCCCCGATGCAAACCTTGCCGCCCGGCCCAATCTTACCGGGCAGAGCGGCTGGATTCCCTGCCCTGCCCGCGGCAAGCATGGAACTCCGTCACTGCATGCGGAACTGGACTTGCTCCCCAGCCATGACGGTCTCACCGGCCAGCATAACAGGTGCGTTCTACGAATACGCGGGGCAGATCCTCAAAACGGCGCATCGGAGGGGCGCGAAAACGCGACCCTGCTAATGATAGACCTTGATCATTTCAAACAAGTCAATGACCGCTTCGGCGACCCAGAAGGCGCCTACCTGCTGCAGCGGTCGCGCCTCCTGTCAAAACCGTAGCCCGGGTAACGACTCTGTGGCGCCGCATGGCGGCGAGGAGCTTGCCCGTGGCGGCGCTCAGACTGCACGACGCAGTAAGCCGGTCGCAGCCGAATGATTGCGCGCCGCCATTGCTGCCCTCCTCCCACGCAGTCCGCAAGCACGCCGGCCGGCGCGCGCAACAAAAAGGGGGCGCAAGCCCCCTTTTCCAATGACGGTAGTGCGCGCGGTCAGTCCTTGAAGCGGCCCCGTACGCCGACGCGGCTGGCGCCACCCCGGTTGTCATTGCCGCGCGGCTGGGCCGCCCGCGCGCCGGGCGCCCGATTGCCGTAGCTGCGGGTAGCCGCGGCCGCGGCCTTGGCCTTGGCTTCGCGTTCGCGCTTTTCCCAATATTCGACGCTGTTGCCGTTAACTTCCCCGTTCGGCTCACGCGGAACAGCGTTGGTGCCACGGAACCCCTCGGCGCGCGGCGGACGATCGCCGGTCATACGGGGCACGTCAGACGGGCCACGCATACCGGCTTGGTCAAACCGATTGCCACGCGGTGCATCATTGCGGGAAAAACGGTCGCCGCCGGGGCGCGCATCGGCTCGGTAGCCGCGGTCGCGGTTGTCACGGCTGTCGCCGCGCGGCGGGCGATCACCGTAGCTGCGCGGTTCGCTGCGGTCGCCGAAGCTGCGCTTCTGCCCGTCGGGACGCTTGTCGCCGAAGCTGCGCGCGCCATTGTTGCTGCGCGGACGACCCGACGACGGACGGCCGGAGGCCGGCTTCTGGGTCGGCTCCAACCCCGGCAGCGTGTGCACCTCGATGCGATTGCCGGTGTAGCGCTCGATGTTCTTCACCAGCCCGCCTTCGCGCATCCCGGCGAAGCTCACCGCGATGCCGGTACGGCCGGCACGGCCGGTGCGACCAATGCGGTGGACGTAATCCTCGGCCTGACGCGGCAGGTCGAAATTGATGACGTGGCTGATGCTCGCCACATCGATGCCACGCGCCGCGACGTCGGTGGCCACCAGCACGCGGGTGCGGCCTTCGCGCAGGCGTTGCAGCGCGCGGTTGCGCTGTCCCTGCTGCATGTCGCCATGCAGCGCGTCGGACGCAAACCCGCTGTCGGCCAGCAGGTCGGAGATTTCCTCGGTGCTGCGCTTGGTCGAGGCGAACACGATCGCCTGCACCATGTCCACATCGCGCAACAGTGCGTCGAGCAGACGGTTCTTGTGGTCCATGTTGTCGGCAAACAGCAGGCGCTGTTCGATCTTGGCTTCCTGCTGGGGCACGGCGGCAATTTCGATGCGCTGTGCGTCGCGGGTCAGTTCGCGCGCAAGGTTGCCCACCACACCGTCGAGCGTGGCCGAGAACAGCAGCGTCTGGCGTTCCGCCGGGCAGCGTGCGGCAATGGCCTTGATGTCGTCGACAAAGCCCATGTCCAGCATGCGGTCGGCTTCGTCAAGCACCAGCACTTCCAGGCGCGAGAAGTCGATCTTGCCGCGCTCCAGATGGTCGATCAGGCGCCCGGGCGTCGCCACCACCACATCCACCGGCTGCGACAGGCGCTTCAGCTGCAGGCCATAGGGCGCGCCGCCGACCAGGCAGGCAGTGCGGAAGCGGCGCAGGTCCTTGCCATAGGTCATGGCGGATTTTTCGACCTGCAGCGCGAGTTCGCGCGTCGGCGTCAGCACCAGCACGCGCGGACCCATGCTCTTGATGGTCGGCTCGGCCTGCAGGCGCTGGATCGACGGCAACAGGAACGCCGCCGTCTTGCCGCTGCCGGTGTGCGAGGACACCAGCAGGTCGCGGCCGGCCAACGCGGCGGGAATCGCCTGCATTTGAACCGGCGTCGCGTTTTCGTAGCCTGCGGCCAGAACGGATTTAAGGATGAGGGGATCAAGCCCCAGTTCGGAAAAGCTCATGGCAAACCTTTTTTAGTGCGCGCAAACGCGCAAATCAGACCTGCGCCCGGCACCAAGCCAGACAGGCCACAAAATACGAACCGGAAATAGCGGCGCTCGAGGTGTTAATTCCTGAACGCCCAACGGGTCGCGTCGATCACATCGGCGCCAACCACAAGACTTGTCACTGCCGATTGCGAAAAATAACCGGCGGCACAAAAGAGAGGTCGAAGACGATGGGGCTGTGAGAACAGTCCCGAGGCACGGCGGCAAAAACCTGACCTGCCCACTGCTGTATGCACAACTGAGACCAGTGTATCAGAAAACCCTGATTTTCGAGAATGTTATTTAGGCATGCTGGTACAGCTTGTGATACAGCCCGCCGCGATCCATCAATTCGTCATGGCCGCCCGCCTCCACCACGCGGCCGTTCTCGAACACCAGAATGCGGTCAGCTTGCCGCACCGCCGACAAGCGGTGGGCGATGATGAGCGTGGTGCGCCCGGCGAGAAACCCAGCGAGTGCCCGGTGCAACCGCCGCTCCGTATCGGTATCGAGCGCTGAGGTGGCTTCATCGAGGATGACGATCTGCGGTCTGGCGACGATCATGCGCGCGATCGCCAGACGTTGCCGCTGCCCACCAGACAGGCGCACGCCTTGCCGCCCCACCACCGTATCCAGCCCGTGCGGTAGCGCGGCGATGATGTCCTTCAACTGAGCAATCTCCAGCGCCTGCCACAAGGTGGCGTCGTCGGCCTCGCGCCCCAGGGCGAGGTTCGCACGCACGCTGTCGTTGAACAGCACCGACTGCTGCAGCACCACGCCGACATGCTCGCGCACCGTTTCCCAGCCGATTTCGGTGACCGGCGTGTCACCATAATAAATCTGTCCGGATTTCACCGGATACAGGCCCAGCAGTGCCTGCACCAGCGTCGACTTGCCGCCGCCGGAGGCCCCCACCAGCGCGACTTTTTCGCCCGCCGCCACTCTGAGGCTGACGTCGTCCAGCACGGTCTCGCCGTCCGCATAGGCAAAGCTGACGTGCTCGAGTGCAATGCCGACCGTGGCCCGGCCTGCGAACGGGTCACGCTGTGCGGGGTGTTGCGGTTCGCCGTGCAGGCCGAGCAGCGCATTGATCCGGCCCAGCGCCGCATTGGCGGCGAACCAGGAATACTGCATGTTCACCAGTTCCTGCACCGGCGTCATCATGAACCAGAGGTAGCCGAACACCGCCAGCATCTCGCCGATGGACAGGTTGGAAAACACCACCATCAGCATCGCCCCGGCGCGGAAGGCATCGAAGCCGGCGAGAAACACGAAGAAGGAGATCCGGCTCATGGCATCCGACTTCCAGGCAAACGCCGCCGCGTGCTGGCGGATGTCCGCCGCCTTTTCCGTCACCCGTGCCAGGTAATGCCTTTCGCGGTTCATCGCACGGATCTGCGTCAGCGCGTCCAGGGTCTCGGACAGCGCCTCCTGGAAC
This sequence comes from Hyphomicrobiaceae bacterium, assembly GCA_050258175.1. Taxonomy (GTDB): domain Bacteria; phylum Pseudomonadota; class Gammaproteobacteria; order Burkholderiales; family Thiobacillaceae; genus Thiobacillus. The sequence goes on along the minus strand of JBLMYH010000065.1, from coordinate 5,909 downwards.
ACTTCGAACGCGCGGTTTTCGTGTTTCTTTAGATCCTTTACCCGCTTGCCGAGCCGGGTGGAAAACAGGATGACCATGGGGTTCAGCAGCACGATGAACAGCGCCAGTTGCCAGTGCATCCAGAACAGGACCGCAGCGACCCCGACCAGGGTCAGCACCGACACTACCAAGCCGGAAATCGACGAGCCAAGGAAGCCATCGATGGCGTTGAGGTCGGTGACAAAATGCGAGGTGACCCGGCCCGCGCCCACCGTCTCGAATTCCGACAGCGCGATGCGCGACAGCCGGGCAAGCATCCGCACCCGGATGCGGTACACCACATCCTTCGCCAGCAGGGAGAATGTCCTTCCCTGCCATACGTTGAGCAGGATCGCGGTCAGCCGCAGTGCAACGGTCAGCAGGAGCGCCATGCCTATGTACAGTACCGGGCCGTGCCAGGTGGCGGGGAATATCGCCCCGATCCTTTCCACGAAAGCGCCCGGGTGGCGCAGCAATACTTCGTCCACCATCAGCGGCAGCAGCAGCGGAACCGGGACGGCGGCCGCCACCGCCAGCAAGGCGATGACGTTCGCCTGCAGCAAGCGCGTGCGATGGGTCTTGAGTTCGTCGGCGATCCCGCGCCAGGTCAGCATGACTGGCCATCCTGAAGAAAGGAACACATTGCTAGCATATGCGCTTGCGCGCCCGGGCAGAAGTTGGCGCCCGGGCCTGGCCGGTGCAGGCGCCGGCCAACCGGCGCGAGGCCGCGCCGCAGGTTTATCCATTCGGTTACGGCAGCGGCAGCGCTATTCCTCGCGGCGACCCGCACGCGACGTGCCAAGCGGACAGCAAGTTCTGCTGTGAATCAGCTTGATGCGCCACCCGCTGCCCAAAGCAGCGCATAAACCAGCGCAGCCATCAATCCCAGCAGCGCAAGCGCCCGCCAGGTTGCCACCATGCGCCCGGCTGTTGCGCCAGCTCCCCCCGTCTTCACGCCGGTGAACATCGCTTTAATCATGTCGTCGCGGCGCAGCAGTTGATGGGTTAGTACAGCGGCCACGTGCAAGCCGACTAGGCCCAGCAGTAGGTCGAAATTGTAGGCATGCAGGGTCGTGACGAGGCTGCTGGTGCCGTGGCTGAGCCAGTGCGAAAGGGGTCCTTCATACGCGTCGTCGTCGTTACCGAACAGTCCCGTAAAGACTTGCACCAGCAACACCAGCAACAGACTCAGGATCATCCATCCGCCCAGCGGATTATGTCCCAGATAGGCCTTGGGCTGGCGCTGTAACACGCTGCGAAAATAAGCGTAGCTGATCGACGGGCCTCGCACGAAGTGCGTAAAACGCGCCGTGTCGCTGCCGACAAACCCCCAAGCAACGCGGAACAGTATTAATGTGAGGATGGCGTAACCAGACCAAGCATGGTATTTCATCCACGCGTTTCCCTCCTCCCCGCTCCACCAGGAGAACCCGATCAAGCCCAGCAGCAGCCAGTGAAACAGTCGCACCGGCACATCCCACACCCTGATCTTGACCGGCGCAGACCCCTGGGTCATAACACCGCCCGCCCACGGAACGCTTTATGGCAGGCTGCACAGCTATCGCCCACGTGCGCGTAGGCGGGCCGGATCATGTCCAGATTGCCCGTTCTAGCCACAGCAGCCAGGCTGGACACGGCCTTGATGTATGTGTCCTGCGCCTGTTTGAATTGCGCTGATTGCTGCCACACCGCAGCTTTGGCACGACTCGGCGCATAGGTGCTACCCGGAGGAAAATATACCCACGGCTGCGTGCTCAGGGTTTGCAGCTTGTCGGCGAGCGCGAGGAAATCTGCCGCGACATAGGGGTTTTTGCCACGCACCATGATCCCCATCGGCTCAAACGTGCGCAGGGTTTCCTGTAATAGGGCACGACGCTTGGTCACCGGCTGGCCAGGGTGCGTATCGGTCTTGGGACCACATCCGGCAAGTGCCAGGCAGGCACCGATCAATAACGGCGCAGCGCGCAGATAGGGTTTGAGCGAAATCATGATCATTCCAGAGGGACGCAAAAAGGGATGCAAAAACGGCAAAGGCATATGGATAGCGTAAATACTCGCCTAGTTCCCCAACACGGGCCTGGCCAGGCAAATAATGGCGGGCGGACACCGCGAATGGCGAAGAGATGTCACTTTCCGATGCAGAACTTGCTGAAGATCTCGCCAAGTAGATCGTCCGCGGTGAATTCGCCGGTGATTTCCGAGAGGGCTGCCTGCGCCAGCCGCAGTTCCTCGGCAAACAACTCTAGCTGGGCGGTTGCTTCACGCGCAACGGCAAGGTGGCGTGCGGCTCGGCCAAGCGCTTCCAGATGGCGCGCGCGGGCCATGAATGTACCTTCGCCTGCTGCCTGCCAGCCCGCAGACGCTAGCAGCTTCTCGCGCAGAAGATCGACGCCGGCGCCAGTTCTGGCGGAAAGCCAGATATCGTCCCCCGCCGCGCGCGGCGCTTCGCCTTTAACATCGATCTTGTTGTGAATGGTAAGACGCGCTATCGGCGGCAGGCGCGCCAGGATCGCCGCCTCGCGCTCGCCGAGGCCATGCGCTGCGTCCACCAGCAGCAGCGCCACGTCGGCTTTTCCCACCGCCTCCCAGGCGCGGGCAATGCCAAGTTTCTCTACTGCGTCGTCGGTTTCGCGCAAACCTGCGGTATCAATGATGTGCAGCGGCACACCCCGGATCTGAATCGCCTCGCGCACCGTGTCGCGCGTGGTCCCCGCGATCTCGGTGACGATCGCGGCCTCGAATCCGGCCAGTTGATTCAGCAGGCTCGACTTGCCCACGTTCGGCTGACCGATCAGCACCACCGTCAGGCCTTCGCGCAGTAACGCGCCCTGCTTCGCCTCGGTGCGCACCGCAGCCAGGCGGGCATCAATCGCATCGAGACGACCGAAGGCGTCGGCCTGCTTGAGGAAATCGATCTCTTCTTCCGGAAAGTCGAGCGTAGCCTCGACCAGCATGCGCAGGCGGATCAATGCCTCGACCAGTTCTGCAATCCGCGCCGAGAATGCGCCCGCCAGCGAACGCACCGCCGACCGCGCCGCCTCGGAGGACGCAGCGTCGATCAGATCGGCCACGGCCTCCGCCTGTGCCAGGTCGAGCTTGCCGTGCAGAAAGGCGCGGCGTGAGAACTCACCCGGTTCCGCCAGCCGTGCGCCGAGTTCGAGGCAGCGCTGCAGGATCAGATTCAACACCACCGGTCCGCCGTGGCCCTGCAATTCCAGCACGTGTTCGCCGGTAAAGGAATGCGGGGCAACAAAATGGAGCGCAATGCCCTCGTCTATCGTCTGGCCCTCACGATCGAGGAAGCGGCAGAACGTGGCGTGGCGCGGCACCGGAACGCGGCCGAGGACCGCCTGCGCCAGCGGGGTGATGTCCGTCCCCGATATCCGCACCACGCCGACCCCACCGCGCCCAGGCGCGGTGGCGATGGCTGCGATCAAATCAGGCTTTGCCGGGGGCAAGCTTGCCACCGCCCTGAACCTGTTTGTTGATCACCCACTGCTGGGTGATCGACAGGATGTTGTTGACGATCCAGTAGAGCACGAGGCCGGCCGGGAAAAACACGAACATCACGGTAAACGCCACCGGCATGATCATCATGATCCTAGCCTGCATCGGGTCCATCGGCTGCGGATTGAGCTTGACCTGCAGGATCGAGGTGATGCCCATGACGATCGGCAGGATGTAAAACGGATCGGGCGCAGTCAGGTCGGTGATCCAGCCCAACCAAGGCGCGCCACGCATTTCCACTGCCGCGAGCAGAACCCAGTACAGGGCGATGAACACAGGGATCTGGATCAGGATCGGCAGGCAGCCGCCAAGCGGGTTGATTTTCTCGGTCTTGTACAACTCCGCCATCGCCTGGTGCAGCTTGGCGCGGTCGTCGCCGTAGGTTTCCTTCAATTGCTGCAGGCGCGGCGTGAGCTTTTTCATCTTGGCCATCGACTTGTAACCGGCGGCCGACAGCGGAAATAGCGCCAGCTTCAGAAGGATGGTCAGGATAATGATGGCCCAGCCCCAGTTGCCGACAAAGTGCTCGATCTTTGCCAGCGCCCAATAGATGGGGAAGGCCAGGGGCGTGAGCCAGCCGTAATCCCGCGCCAGGTCGAGGCCGGGCGCGGCTGCTTCGAGCAATTTCTGTTTCTGCGGCCCTGCAAACAAGGGCACCGTAAAGACTTTCTGCTGACCCGGCGCGAGCGTGCCTTCGGCCAGGATCACGCCGGCAGAATAAAGCCCATCGCCCAGCGCGCGTGCGTAATACTCGCGCTTGACATTGCCTTCGGGCAGCCATGCCGCCACGAAGTGATGCTGTACCAGAGCCACCCAGCCATTATCGGCTGTCTTATCGAACTCGGCCTTGCCTTCCTGGATGCTTTTGAACGGGACCTTCTGGAATTTCTTCGCGTCTGTATAGAACGCGGGCCCGGTAAAGGTGTGCAGGAAGAAGGACGCACCGCGCGGTGCCCCGGCATGACGTGTGAACTGGTAGTACGGAGTCAGGTCGACGGGCTTGGTCCCGTTGTTGATAACCCGCGTTCTGACGGCAATCTCGTAACTTCCGCGCTTGAAAATATAGGTCTTTTCGACACGCACACCGGTGGCTGGATCGCTCCACACCAGCGGAACTTCCACCTGCGACGCGCCACGGGTCAGGCGATAGGTCCCGGGATTCAGCTGAAACAAGCTGCGGTGCGTCGGCAGGTCTTTGCCGAGCAGACCGCTCTGCGCCAGGTAGGGCTCGGTCGGATCGTCTTCAAACAGGGTGAAAACCTGATTTCGTTGCTGAGTTTCGCGATACGACAGCAACTCAAGCTGGCGAAGATCGCCACCATTGGCATCGATCGTGGCACGCAACACGTCGGTTTCCACCACCGCTCGTGCACCCTTCACAAACCCTGGCTGGGTCTGCGCTGCTGCAGGCGCGTTCAGCGCCTGACTCGGCACCGGGGGCGCACTTGCGCTTGCGCCCGGGGCACTTGTCGCGGTGACTGCGGCTGGTGGCGGTGCATGCTTGTCCTGCCAGGCTTCCCACAACAGAAGCAGCGAGAAGGAAAAGACGATAAAAAGAATCAGCCGCTGGTTATCCATGGGACAAGACGCTATGAGTTGGGATGGGGTTCCGGGGAGGCAATCAGGGTTTCGCCTGACGCTTGGGCGGGCCATTTTGCCACGGCTCGATGACCGGCACGTGTGAATGTGCGCAACAAATCGCGCGCCTCTTCGCCCGGGGCCGGCTTGGCAATGAGACGAACGACAAAATCACACGCGGGCAGTTCCGGCAAAGCCTGGCGAAAGCTTTCACGCACGCACCGCTTGACGCGGTTTCGGTCCACGGCGCGTGCGAGCAGGCGTTTAGCGACGACCATACCCAACCGGGGATAACCCACCTGGTTGGGCCGCGCCATCACCATCAGATAATCCGTTCGCGCGCGCTGATTTTCGGCAAATACCCGATCGAAATCGGCCTTGTCGACCAGACGCGCATCGCGGAGGCGCACGCCACCCGCTTGGTTGAAATGCGCGTTGATTAGACGGCCAGACGAGCGCGGCCTTTGGCGCGACGCGCGTTGATCACGGCACGACCCGCCTTGGTTTTCATGCGGGCGCGGAAACCGTGGGTGCGCTTGCGGCGAACGGTGGAGGGCTGGTAAGTACGTTTCATGGCTTATCCTTTCTGGCTGGCGCCGGCCCTTCCCGCCGCGGCAGGTGGGCCAGACACAAAAAATCTGTTGAAAAACCGCATATTAGACCCGCCCTCCGGGGGGGATGTCAAGTTCGGTCCGTGTGTATCGGCGTGCCCCGGACCATGCCTGTGGATAACCTCACCGAAGGGGAGTAAGATCCGTGCTTGAATCCCATGCAGCTTCCCACCCCCCGCCCCTCGACTATGGATT
>JBLMYH010000064.1:0-7862 GCA_050258175.1 Hyphomicrobiaceae bacterium | reverse complement strand
CCGCCGCGAGGCGTTGCAGCAGGCCGAACTGGGTCGCCAGTTGGCCGCAGAAACGCTGGATGTGACGCTGCCGGGGCGGGGATTGGCGCGCGGCGGCCTGCATCCGGTGTCGCGCACCCTGGCGCGCATCCAGGCGCTGTTCCGCTCGATCGGTTTCGAGGTGGCGACTGGGCCCGAGATCGAGACCGACTTCTACAACTTTACCGCGCTCAACATCCCGGAGGACCATCCGGCACGCGCGATGCACGATACCTTCTATCTGCAAAGCGGCGAACTGCTGCGCACGCACACGTCGCCGGTGCAGGTTCGCTACATGCAGTCCCACCAGCCGCCGCTGCGCATCATTGCGCCGGGGCGGGTATATCGCTGCGATTCCGACGTGACGCATACGCCGATGTTCCATCAGGTCGAGGGCTTGTGGGTCGACGAGTCGGTCTCGTTCGCCGACCTCAAGGGCGTGCTCGCCGACTTCATGCGCAACTTCTTCGAGCGCGACGACCTGCCGGTGCGCTTCCGCCCCTCGTTCTTTCCGTTCACCGAGCCGTCGGCAGAGATGGATATCGGCTGCGTGATGTGCGGCGGTCAGGGCTGCCGCGTATGTTCGCATACCGGCTGGCTGGAGGTGTTGGGCTGCGGCATGGTGCATCCGAATGTCTTCAAGCACGTCGACATCGATACTGAGCGTTTCATCGGCTTTGCCTTCGGCCTCGGCGTCGAGCGCCTCGCGATGCTGCGTTACGGCGTCGACGATCTGCGGCTGTTCTTCGAGAATGACCTTCGCTTCCTTAAGCAATTCAATTGATAGAGTGCATTAACCATGCAATTTCCTGAATCCTGGCTGCGCAACCTCGTCAATCCCGCGCTGGATACCGCTCAACTTGCCCATGCCGTGACCATGGCCGGGTTGGAGGTGGAGGCACTGACCCCGGCCGCACCGCCGTTCAACGCAGTCGTGGTGGCAGAGATCCTGTCGGTGGCAAAACATCCCGACGCTGACCGCCTGCGGGTGTGCCAGGTCGATGTCGGGGAAGCTGCGCCGGTCACCATCGTTTGCGGTGCCCCGAATGCGGCGGCCGGGCTAAAAGTGCCTTGTGCACGCCCAGGGGCTAAATTGCCTGGCATCGAGATCAAGGTGGCCAAGGTTCGTGGCGTCGAGTCTTTCGGCATGCTGTGTTCAACCAAGGAACTGGGTCTGGAAGGGGCTGCAGAAGGCCTCATGGTGCTGCCCGAGGATGCGCCGGTAGGCGAGGATTTCCGCAACTGGCTCAATCTGAATGACACGCTCATCACCTTGAAACTCACCCCTAACCGCGCGGACTGTCTGTCGATGCAGGGACTGGCGCGTGAAATCGGCGCGATCACCGGCGCCGAGGTGCGGCCACCGCAGATCACCGCGATCGCGGAACGCATACAGGACAGAGTGCCGGTTCAGGTTGCGGAACGCGAGGCCTGCCCGCTTTATCTGGGACGTGTGGTTCGCGGAATCAATGCCCAGGCCACTACACCCCGCTGGATGGCGGAGCGCCTTGAGCGCAGCGGCATCCGACCGCTGCTCGCGCCGGTTGATGTCACCAATTATGTGCTGCTCGAACTCGGCCAGCCGATGCATGCCTTCGCCCTGACGCGCCTCAATGGCGGCATCGAGGTGAGGTGGGCGTGCCCGGGTGAAACGCTCGGTCTATTGAATGGTCAGACCGCCGAACTCGCCCCAGACATGCTGGTAGTCGCCGACGCCAGCGGGCCAGTGGCTCTGGCCGGGATCATGGGAGGGCAACCGACCAGCGTGGAGCGTTTCACGGTCGACGTGTTTCTGGAGGCCGCATTCTTCGCGCCGGCGGCGATCGCCGGCCGTGCGCGCCGGCTCGGCCTGTCCACCGATTCGTCGCATCGCTTCGAGCGTGGCGTCGATTTCGGCGCCACGCGCCAGGCGATGGAGCGGGCGACGCAACTGCTGATCGATATCTGTGGTGGCCAGCCGGGGCCGATCACCGAGAGCGTCGCCGAACTGCCCAAGCGCGAGCCGATTTCTCTGCGACTGGCGCGGCTGGAGCGGGTGGCCGGCATTGGGCTCGACGCCGGCCAAGTGGCGGACGATCTTGCAGCGCTCGGAATGCAGGTGGATCGTCAGGGTGATCGTTTGGTCGTGACCCCGCCGAGCTTCCGCTTCGACCTGGCGATCGAGGAAGACCTGATCGAGGAGGCTGTGCGCCTGTTCGGTTATGACAATATCCCGGCGCAGCCGCCGGCCGCGCCTTCGCGCATGCTGCCGCAAGATGAGACTACGCTGACCGACGACGGCCTGCGCCGGATGCTAGTCGACCTGGATTATCAGGAAGTCATTACCTACAGCTTCGTCGACCCCACGTGGGAAACGGCGCTCGATGCCGAAGCCCGCCCGCTGCCGCTCGCCAATCCCATCGCCAGTCAGTTGTCGGCAATGCGCACCACGCTGTGGGGTGGCCTGATCGAGACTTTGCGTCACAACCTCAACCGGCAACAGGAACGGGTGCGTATATTCGAGTTGGGACGGGTGTATGCGTCCTTGGAAAGACAGCCGATGAAACTGGGCGGCCTGATTTACGGCGACGTGCAGCCCGAACAATGGGGCGCATCGTCGCGGCGGGTCGATTTCTTCGACGCCAAGGGGGATCTTGAGCGTCTCTTCGGCCACCCACTCGATACGCGGCGCGGCGCGCATCCCGCGCTGCATCCGGGGCAGAGCGCAGAGTTGTGGGTCGACGGCCGGTCCATCGGCTGGGTCGGCGCGTTGCACCCGCGGCTGGTACAGGCCTTCGACCTGCCTGCGGCGCCGGTGCTGTTCGAACTCGATAGCCAGGTGTTCAGCCAGCGATGCCTGCCGCGCCATACGGGCCAGTCGCGTTTCCCGCTGGTACGTCGCGATCTGGCGTTTGTGCTGGATGTCCATACCCCGGCCGGCGAACTGCTGAAGGCCCTGCGCGAGGTTGCGTCAGATCGGGTGCAAGCGCTCGAGCTATTCGATGATTATCGTGGGAGAGGCGTGCCGGAAAACCAAAAAAGCCTTGCTATCCGGGTAGTTATGCAAGATACTGAACGCACATTGACGGATCAGGAAGTGGAGGATGCGGTGCAGAAACTGGTCGATGCCGCGCTTCGTCAGTGCAATGCCAGCTTGCGAGCGTGACGCGATTTTTCACCAGCCCTCCCTGACACCATACAAGCATGACCACTCTCACCAAAGCTGATCTGGCCGAACTACTGTTCGAAAAAGTGGGTTTGAACAAACGCGAGGCGAAGGACGTCGTCGAGTCGTTTTTCGACGAAATCCGTCTGTCGCTCGAAAAGGGCGATATCGTCAAACTGTCCGGTTTCGGTAATTTCCAGTGCCGCGAAAAGCCGCAGCGCCCCGGCCGCAACCCTAAAACCGGCGAAGAAATGCCGATTTCCGCGCGTCGCGTGGTGACCTTCCACGCCAGCCAGAAGCTCAAATCGCAAGTCGAAGGCGCCCAAATTGGAACACCCAGCGCGGAGTGAACTCCCGCCGATCCCGGCCAAACGCTATTTCACCATCGGTGAAGTGTCGGAGTTGTGCGCCGTCAAGGCGCACGTGCTGCGTTACTGGGAGCAGGAATTCACCCAGTTGCGTCCGGTCAAGCGACGCGGCAACCGGCGCTACTATCAGCACCACGAGGTTCTGCTGATCCGCCGTATCCGCGAACTGCTGTACGAGGAAGGCTTCACCATCAGCGGTGCGCGCCAGCGCCTGGAACATGATGCCGATGCCACCCCCGCGTCTGCCCAAGCAGTGGCAAACCCCAAATCGCTGGATATTGGCAAACTGCGTGCCGAAATAAACGCCGTCCTGAAAATATTGGGCTGACGGGCTTCCGCCCGGCGCGGCTCCTCTGTTAGAATCTTGGGCTTCGTCGGGGCGTAGCGCAGCCTGGTAGCGCACCTGCATGGGGTGCAGGGGGTCGGAAGTTCGAATCTTCTCGCCCCGACCAATAAATCAAGGAATCGGGGTCGGGTCATACCGGCCCTTTTTCTTTGCGGCGGCCGAAACCATGTTGTCGTTGCGGCATCTGCAATATTCGGTGGAAGCTCTATCATTCACTGCTTGTTCAATATCAGGAGAGAGTTATGGAACACACTTTGCCCGCACTGCCCTTTGCCATGGATGCGCTTGAGCCGCACATGTCCAAGGAAACCTTCGAATACCACTACGCCAAGCACCATCAGGCCTACGTGACCAACCTCAACAACCTGATCAAGGGCACCGACTTCGAGAGCAAGTCGCTCGAAGACATTGTCAAAAGCGCGCCGGCCGGCGGTGTCTACAACAACGCAGCCCAGGTGTGGAACCACACCTTCTTCTGGAACTGTCTGACGCCCAACGGCGGCGGTGCCCCGAGCGGCGCGCTGGCCGACGCGATCAACAAGAAGTGGGGCTCGCTGGACGAGTTCAAGAAAGCCTTCCAGACTAGCGCCGTGGGCAACTTCGGCTCCGGCTGGACCTGGCTGGTGAAAAAGGCCGACGGCTCAGTCGACATCGTCAACATGGGTGCCGCCGGCACCCCGCTGACCACCGGCGACAAGGCCCTGCTATGCGTCGACGTGTGGGAACACGCCTACTACATCGACTACCGCAACCTGCGGCCCAAGTTCGTCGAGACCTTCCTCAACAACATGGTGAACTGGAAGTTTGCCGAAGCGAACTTCGCTTAAAGCGGTTTTGTTGTTTTTTGATACTAAAGCTTTAAATAGTTTAAAAAACTTTAAACATTCGGGTACCCCTGAATAATAAAGTTTTAAACACGAAGGGCCCGGAGTAATCCTCCGGGCCTTTTTTTCGCCTTGTTTGCCATCTCATGAGGCCTACAAGCTTGTGTAGTAGGCCCGCACCCTCGCCGCCATCAGTCCCCGGCACCGCTTGAAAGACTCGTCACGATCCCTCAAGGTGGAGCCGAACAGGTTGTCGTCCTGAACCCCGGGGCGATTCACTCGCGCGATCGCCTCAGGCCCTTGCGATTGCGGCTGACGTGACATGGGCACAAAAATAGCACGGCTGGTGACACTGGTACCGGCTGGAAGTTGTTCCTATAAATAACAGCGGAGCCGCAGCCGTGGTCAGCAGACTGACGATGCAGAAGCTTCGTGACACGGAAGGGAAAGGAAACCAGCATGAAGACATCAGCGTTGCTTGCTTTCTCTGGCTATCTGGTCGTGGCCGTCAGCTTCGAATCACCTGCAGCCCCGCTTGAAAAGACCCGCGAGACCTATTGTTCTCTCAAGACATTGGACGGGAGTTACCTCTACTTGACGCACGGCTACCTGGAGGGAACACCGTATGTCTCGAGCGGAATAATGTCATTCGACGGGACGGGAAAGGTGGCGCTGATCTACACAAGGTCTGTCGAGCGGACCCAGCGCTCCACGACGGGGACCTACACGGTGGCTGGAAACTGCTCTGGTTCAATGAAACTGGCGACGGGGACGGTCAACGATTTCTACCTTAGCCCCACCGGCGACAGTTTTAATTGGGTGAGGCGTACGGGGGCCGTTGCAGGCGAAGCCAAGCGCGTGACCCGGGAGCTCATCGCCAGATGAGCCGAAAAATGGAAAACGGGTGTGACGCGGTGTTTTGATCCAGTCGCCCGTGTAACCTTCGCGCCAGGCATCAGGCGGGCAAGGCAATGATGCGGTTCACGAGGTTCACGACGAACAGCTTATCTCAATCCTCTTCGCCCAATCAGGCGGCTCGGCCGCGTAGGCCTCGTATTCCGGCTGCTCGTCGAACGGATGGGTCAGCAGCGCGTGCAGGCGGTTGACCTCGCTGTAGTCGCGTGCGTCCGCCGCGCGGCGGATGGCGGTTTCGGCCAGATGGTTGCGCAGTATGTACTTGGGATTGACCTTTCGCATGGCCTGGCCGCGTGCTGTGTCGTCCGAGCGAAACTGGCGCAGTGTGGCCGCATAACGCGCCGCCCAGGCGTCGAAGCCCGCACGGTCGAGAAAGAGATCGCGCAGCGGTGTGTTGGGTGCATCGCTCGCACTGTCGAAGTCGCACAGGCTCCGCAGGAAGATCGTATAGTCGACATGGTCCTGCGCCAGCAGTTGCAACGCGTCCATGATAAGGGTGGAGGCTTCGCCGCCGGGCGGCAGGCCGAACTTGGCGGCCATGCGTTCGAGGTAGGCTTTGCCGAATACCAGCGGATATTCGCTGATTGCCTGCGACGCCGTTTCCACCGACATCAGCGGCACCAGTGCCTGCGCCAGCTTGGTGATGTTCCATGCGGCGACGTCGGGCTGCTGGTCGAAGGCATAGCGCCCGCCGGTGTCGGAATGGTTGCAGACGTAGCCGGGGTCGAAGGCGTCGAGGAAACCGAACGGGCCGTAGTCGAGCGTGAGGCCGAGGATGGACATGTTGTCGGTGTTCATCACCCCGTGCGAAAAGCCGACCGCCTGCCACTGCGCCATCAGTTCGGCAGTTCGAAGCGCAACCTGGCGCAGGAATTCGGGATAGGGATCGGCCAGCGCCGCGAGTTCCGGGTAATAGCGCGCGATGACGTAGTCGGCCAGATGTTTGATCGACTCGATCTGGTTGCGGTAGTAGAACACCTCGAAGGAGCCGAAGCGCACGAAGCTCGGCGCCAGCCGCGTCACCAGCGCGGCGGTCTCTTCATCTTCGCGATAGACCGGGCGATCGCTGCCGACGATGCACAGTGCACGGGTGGTCGGGATGCCGAGCGCGTACATGGCCTCGGAACACAGGAACTCGCGGATGCTCGAGCGCAGCACCGCGCGGCCGTCACCGCCGCGCGAATACGGGGTGCGGCCGGCCCCCTTGAGTTGCACTTCCCAGCCTTCCCCTGCCGCATTCCGCACTTCACCCAGCAGGATCGCGCGGCCGTCGCCGAGCTGCGGCACGTAGTGGCCGAACTGGTGGCCGGCGTACAGTGCGGCGAGCGCGTCCATGCCCGGCAGGAGCTGGTTGCCCGCGAGCGTCTCGATCAGTTCGGGGCGCGCCATTTCGCGTTCATCCAGATCGAGCAGCGCCAGCGCTTCCGGGCTGTAGCAGACCAGATAGGGATCGGGAACGGGCGTCGGGCAGACGCGCGAATAATGGGCTTCCGGCAGGCGGGCAAAGCCGTTGTCGAAGGTCAGCGATTCAAGTTTGGACATGGGGGAATTTTAAGTCCTTGCTGGCCTGGAGCCACCCGTCCGCCGTCAGGGTTACCACCGATATACGGGATGCCGGCTCGGGTGGAGGCCGCAAAGAAAAGACCATAGCCCCGTCAACCCATGATGGAGAAGGAGCGCTGCGCCGTCATCGACGGCGCGTGCCTCGCGCGCCGAAGCAGGCGCTGCCCCGCCTCGGCTTCTAGGGCCTAGCCGTACAGCTGGACCGCGAAGCCGTCCTGTTCCCACTCGCCGGCCAACTGCCACCCAGCGCTTTTCGCAAGCGCGCTGAACTCGTCACAGCGGAACTTGTAGGAATGCTCGGTGTGCAGCGTTTCGCCGAGCGCGAAATGGAAAGACTCGCCCGCCACGCGCACGTCCTGTTCGGTGAGGCTGACGAGGTGCATTTCGATGCGGCCATCCACCGGGTTGTAGAACGCGTAGTGACGGAAGCGCGCCAGGTCGAAGTCGGCGTCCAGCTCGCGGTTGAGCCGTGCGAGAAGGTTGAGGTTGAAGGCGGCGGTAACGCCGGCCGTGTCGTTGTAGGCGGCGTGCAGCTGCAGCGGGTCCTTCTTGAGATCGAAGCCGATGAGCAGGCGGCCGTCCGCACCGGCCAGCTGGCGAAAGCGAGCGAGCAGGGCCGTCGCTGCGTCGCGGGCGAAGTTGCCGATGCTGGAACCGGGATAGTAGATGAGCCGTTGACCTGC
>JBLMYH010000063.1:0-6172 GCA_050258175.1 Hyphomicrobiaceae bacterium | reverse complement strand
CCAAGCCCATGCCGAATGCGGCGGCCATCAGCGTGCGTCGGTCGAGATCAAATCTCATGGTGCTTGCCGCCGCAGCGGCTCCTCGAGACTCAGTAGAACTGGAACCCGACCGCCACGCGGTGGTTGTCGAGGCTGGTGCCATCGTTTCTCTTGAGCTGCCCGTAGGCGTACTCGACGCCCAACGTCAGGGTCGGCAGCAGCTGCCACATGAGATTGGCGGCGCCGTAGCTCGAACTGACGAATGTGTCGCCGGGTTGCCAGCCGAGCGGCTTGGCCTTGGCATGGCCGAGCATGAAACTCGACCGCAGCTTGCCACTCCAGTTGTGCTGGTAGGCCGTCAACAGTCCCCAGTTGTCGCGCGCGTCAAGCCCCCCGGTGGCGGGATCCACCACCGTACCCGCGCTCGACGGGATGCCCAGCAAGTAGCGTCCGAGACCCTTGCCGTACGCTCCGCTGAAGACCCACCGATCGCGCCCTGGCAGGTCGACGTGGCCGCTCAGCGCCAGGCCCCACGCGTTGAGATGGTCCGTTCCGCCGGAAGGCAAACTCGCCTTCAGGTCACGCACGATGCCGTTCAGGCGCAGGTGGCCCCAATTCGCGTCGTCGTACTCCATGCCGAGCACGACGTCAGGCAGGCGGGTCTGCCCGACGGCCGGGGTGCTGCTCCCGTCGAAGATGTCGCTGCTGCTCGAATCCTCGATGCTGGCGTGCAGCGAGAATCCGGAGCCTATCGGCTGGGTCCAGCGGATCTGTGGCTGGCGCATGAAAATGGCACCGCTGACCGTCGGTTCCGTCAGGCCCTCCGGCAGGATTCGCGGGTCCATCATGGTGGACCAGGTTTGTCCCGCCAGCAGCGTGCCGGAGCCCGTCTTCCAGGTGCCATAGGCGTGCCGCAACTTGTAGCTCATGGCACCGTCGTTAGTACCGTTCATGTCCCACTCGACGTAGGCGCGCAACTGCCCGTCCCCGGCCGGTGCCCTGCCGTCGATGAACAGCCTCGTGAGCGTCGAGTCGAGGCTGAACGCGCCCGCACGATCCGGGCGACGCGTGCCCAGGGTCGACGGCAGAAAGTCTGCGCCCATGCCTTCGGCGTCCGAGTCTGAGATCGCGACGGTCTTGACCAGGCCGCCGATCGCCAAGGAGATGTCCTTGCCGCCCGGCAGTTTGATCGCGCCAGGGAAGTCGCCGGCGGCCACAGCCGCGCTGTTCAGATCCCCGACGCTGTCGCGCGGGCTCGCCGCCGTCGGGCTCGAGTCCGCCTGCACGGCCTTGGCCGACGCGGCCGCCGACGCTGTCGCTGGCGCCGTCGTGGGCTTGCCTGCCGACAACTCGTCGAGCCGCCGGCTCAGGCGGTCGAGGTCCTGGGCTTGCCGCTCGAGCTGCTGCTGCTGCGCCCGGATCAACGCGCGCTGCTCGGCCAGTTGCTGGCGCAGGGCATCGACATCGTCTGCAGCCATGGCCGGTGCGGACAAAGCGAGAACCAGCGCGGGAACACTCAAGACGTGCTGCGAACGCTTCATCTCTTGTACCTCAGGTCAATACAGATTCCGCCTGCATGTCGCCGCTGAAAGTCGCAGTGCGCAGGGAGCTGCACTGAGCTACAGGCCGATCAACCTGTAGCCGAGCTGCAGGCTCCAGTCGGCGCCACGCTGCCCGATTGCGTATCGTCTCGACAGAGATTCAAAAGCCGATGACCTTGTACCCGAATTGCACGCTCCAGTTGGCCGGACGCTCGCCCCCGCCAAGGACCTGCGGCTTGATATAGATCTGACTGTCGCCGCCGAAGGCCTTGCCCAGCGGCGTGCCGAACGTGACCGTGAGGCTGACGTACTTCTTGTGGTTCTCCCAGTCGAAGATGACCGCCGGGTCGTAGGTCATGAACAGCTTGGGGCTGGCCTTGGGCACATAGTAGAAATCGAGCGTGGTGTTGTTCACCTTGGCGCGGTTCCTGTTGTTGCTCAGGTTGACCTGCTGCACCACGGCCGGCACGAAAATGGCCCCGCCCTCGAGGAACTTGGCGTAGAACCCGCTGGCCTTGAGTACCGTCTGGCCCGAGCCCAGCTCGTCGCGCGACGCGGTGTCAAAGATCACCTCTGCCGTGTAGGCCAGGCCGCGCTCTTTGTTCAGATCGGCCACGTGCGTGAACTTGAGGCTTGCATCGCCCATGCCGAAGCTGCTGTCGGCCACGCCCGACGCGTACGGCAGGTTGATCGCCAGCGACATGTTCTTGGCCGCGCCGATCGGGAAGGCGTAGTTCGCCTCGAACAAACCAGTGGACCTGTCAATGCGCAAGTCGGTGTGCTTGTACTGCACGAAGGCCGTGGTCGCCAGCTTGGTCGGGTCGGTGCCGTTGTTGGGACCCCCTTCATCGGCGCTGGCGGCGGCGTGGCCAAGAGCCGCGAGGGCCGCGATGGCGGCCAGTTGAGGTTTGTTGGTCATGCATCTACTCCGACGTGAGTTGTCCATCAAGATCGGGGCCTAGCGACGAACGGCACCGAAAACGAAACACTCCACAGGCGCCATCCATCGGACGTTGCGGGCTCGCCACGCGTACATGGCATTGCGACGCGATAGGTATTATGAAAATCCAAAGGCACACCTTCACTCGGAAGATACATGCGACGAAAGCGAGTTAGCTAGCGTCCCTTTAGGGACAAGTAGAGTCAGAGTACGGCTGGGATCAGGCGCAAGTCGCCTCGCACTCCGCATAAATTGTGGACTTGCCGCGATGTATCTGTGCAGCCGCGGCGCGCGTGTCACCTGGATCCTTTCGCTTGCCAAAAAGATGGTGTCGCTGAAGGATCGTTGGAGCGGCTCCTTGCTCCTAGCGGGCCAGCCGTCGGAGGAGACCATCCAGGGGGCGCGCGCGATGGTCGAGGACGGCCTCTACGCGAGGCACGGCGTCCCTCAGCCGCAGTATTTCATCGGCATGCATGCCGTGTCCCCATGTCTACCGGGACGGTCATCGCCCACGGTGGTGTACTCGAGGTCGGCACCGAGCCGCTCGACGTGACTTTCCATAGGGTGGGGGCGCACGGCTCGTCACCGCAGTTTTCGGAAGAAGCGGCGCTGATGGCTGCCCTGGCGGTGGTCGAATATCAGCCGATCGTTTCGCGCGTGCTCGACCCAGGTGACGCGGCGGTGATCACAGAGGGCGCGATCCATGCCGGCATCGAGAACAACACCATTCCTGATCTCGCTTTGTTGAAACTCAATTTCCGTTTCTTCGACATGAAGGTCCGCGAGCAATCGTTCAGGGGGGTCAAGGAGGTGAGCGAGGGCATCGCGCTCACTTACGGCATGCCCGAAGACAAGATGCCCACCATCGTCCGCAAAGGCTTTTCGGCGCCGCTGGTCAATTCCGAGCGACTTATGGCGCTCATTGGCGATGCCCTGACCACCGCGGGCGTGGTGACAAAGAGCGGTTGGTGACAGATCTCCGGCCCACCATCGGCTCGGAGGACGCGCACATGCTCATCAACGACCTCGAGGGTGTAGAGGTCGCCTAACTGTCCGTCGGCACCGCCAAACCGAAAGTCCTTGCCAAGGCGATCGCCGACGGAAGACGGGCGCCGTTCACAAATCACCAGCTACACTGCAGCGTGGACCTGAACGCGATAGCGCATGGTGCCAAGTTGGCTGCGACGGCAGTTCTGGCGCTGATGGCCAGAAATGATCCATCGTGGCGCTCGACTTAACGACAATCTGCCAATAGCAAAGATCGGAGAGAATTCTCATGGAGCAGTTTTCGTTCGTCTTCACCATCTTCTTCATGCTGCTCGGTCCGGTGAAACTCATCCCGGCCTTCGCGGCGGTCACGCGCGGGCAGGACGAGGCCTTTGCGCGATCGACGGCGGTGCGAGCAACGCTGGTCGCCTCGGCGATCGTGGCCTTCCTGGTGCTTGCCGGAGGGAAGCTGGTAGGCAATTACCACATCTCCATCGACGCGCTGCGCATCGGCGGCGGTCTGGTTCTGCTCATCGCGGCGCTGCAGACGATCTTCCCCAGGCCGCAGGCGGAAGCGAAATCTGAGCAGGCCAGCCCCGCGCCGCTTCAGCTTGCCATCGCGCCGCTGGCCACGCCCATCATCATCCCGCCGGCCGGCGTGGCAGCTGTCCTGATCTTCACGATGCTGGCGGCTGAATACCCGGGAATGCTGCAGGCAGTCGCCATCGCGCTGGCGATCATCATGGTGCTCAACTTCATCGTCATGTACTTTAACCGTGCGATCATGAAAATTCCTGGCCTGCTCATGGTGCTTCAGGTGCTGGGTGCGGTTCTGATCTTCATGCAGGTGGCCCTGTCGGTCGAGACCATGCTGGCGGCGCTGCGGCACATGGGGGCGATCCCGCAATGAGGGGCGATGCGTACACGAGGGCGTAGGCGATGTTCAGCCGCCTGTGGGACCTGCAAGCGGCCCAGTTCGAGGTGCCGGCGTAGTTCGACTACCTGGCCACGCTCACCTGGGCGCTCAGCGGTGCGATCGTCGGGGCGCGACGGGGGTACGACATCGTGGGGGTCTTCGTGATCGCCTTGGTGTCGTCGATGGGCGGCGGACTCTAGCGCGACGGCTTCCTGTTGCAGCGCACTCCCGTGTTGCTGACCAACGGGGCCTACCTCGCGCTGATCGCCCTAGCGGTTGCGGTCGTGGCCTTCGCAGCCCGGTGGCCGCGCTGGAGCCCCGGGCGCAGTGCGGTGGACAAGCTGATCTCGATCATCGCTGCCGTCGGCGTACCGGCCTTCGTGGTAGTCGGCATGCAACTCGCGCTGTCGCTCGGCTTGTCGGAGCCCGGAGTCGTGCTGGTGGGTGTGGTCAACGGCGTCGGCGGCGGCCTGCTGCGCGACGTCATCGCGGGCGAACAGCCGCTGCTTCTGCAGCCCGGCCAGTACCAGTCGCTGCAGGTCTTCGTTTCCTCCGCTTTTTTTTGGTCCTCAGCCGTTACGCCGAGGTGCCCGCCACCGCTGCGGGTCTGGCCACGCTCGGGCTGCGCTTTGCGGTTGGGACGCTCATCGTGCACTTCAACTGGCGCTCAGCGGCCGTGTTGCGGCAACCACCCGCGGACACCGGCAATCCATCAAAGGCACGTTGCCGGTGATCCCTTCCCCGAATTAGGACCGCTGGGAAGTGGAGTTTTCCGGCTCCCTTTTGCTTGTCAGTGCTAGGTGCGCCAAGCACTGAAGAGCGAATTCGGCGGGTGTAGACCATCCCGGCGCACCGTGGGGACGTGTCTCCTTATACGCGGCGCGCCACGCCCCGATCTTGTGTCTCGCGTCGGCCAATGACAAGAGCCAGTGCTGGTTCAGACACTCCTGTCGCAGTCGGCCGTTGAAGGCTTCGATGTGTGCGTTGTCCGTGGGCTTGCCGGGCCGTCAGAAGGCCAACTCGACGCGGTGCTCGTAGGCCCAGTGGTCCAACGCCCTCGAAACGAACTCGGGTCCGTTGTCCACCTGAATTCTCTGCGGTTTGCCGCGATCAGCGACGACTTCGGCCAGCGTCCGAACGACCCCCTCGCCCCGAATGCCTTGATCGACCCAGATCGCCAGGCACTCGCGCGTGTGCACATCCACGAGGGTCAGTGCGCGTAACTTGCGACCGTCGTACAGCTGGTCGCTGACAAAGTCCATGCCCCAGCACTCGTTGATCGCCACCGTCGCCCGCGGCGGCGGCCGATGTGCCGCGGAGCGATGGCGTCGCGGACGACGTTCGAACAGCGACAAGCCGTCCTGCTTGTACAGCCGATAGACCCGCTTGTGCTTGATGCGCCAGCCTTCCCGGCGCAGCACGACGTCGATGCACTTGTAGCCGTAGCGCACCCGCGCGGCGGCAATCTCCTTGATGCGGTTGCGCAGCGGGGTCTGGTCAGCGGCGACCGATCGGTAGTGATACAGCGAGCGCGAAATCATCATCGCGCCACACGCCTGGCGAATGCTCGCGCCGTACTTGCAGCGCAGTTTATCGACCAGCTCACGCTTGCGTGCGGGCTTCAGAGCTTTCGTTTGACCACGTCCTGCAGCATGGCCTTGTCCAGGCTCAGGTCCGCCACCAGGCGCTTGAGCTTGGCGTTCTCCTCTCCGAGCTGCTTCAGGCGCCGCAACTCCGACGGCCCCAGCCCTGAATACTTCTTCTTCCAGTTGTAGAACGTCGCATCCGACACGCCCATCTTGCGGCAGA
>JBLMYH010000062.1:0-4623 GCA_050258175.1 Hyphomicrobiaceae bacterium | reverse complement strand
TGACGCTGACATAGGTCTTGCCGAAACTCAGGTTCGGGTAAAGGCTGGCTTCCTCGGCGAGCTTGGCGACGCCGTCCAGGAATCGCCGCGTCTCCGGATAGGTCTCGAATTCGAAACGCCGGGTCAGCATCGGCGGCAGGTCCTGCCGCTGCCAGTGCGGAATGGGATTGTTGTCTTCAGGCATAACGCTGTTCCTTTTCGGGCAAGTCAGCCTCCATCTTGGCGAGCTCGTCCAGATGCATCAACTCGTCGCGCAGAATGCCGGCAAACAGGCCGTGGTGGGCAAAGTCGCGCACCCGCATGCAGTAGGCAGCGGCTTCCTCGTACAGCCGGACCGCCTCGACTTCCAGCACGCGATCGATGGCGATCATTTCACCCAGGGTGCGGCCGAGCCGTACCGGCGGCAGATGGGTGGCGTTGGGCGCGGAACCGAGCCTGAGCAGGGCGTCCATCAGGCTTTGCACGTGGCCGAGTTCCTCGGTGACGTCCTGGCGGAAATGCGCGCAGTAGTCTGCCAGGTTCCACTGGTCGCAGAGTCTGGACTGGGCCATGTATTGCTGTACTGCCGCCATTTCATGGCCCAGTGCCCGGTTCAGATAGCCCAGCAGCCTTGGATCGATTGCCATGCGGTTCCCCTTCGCTAGGCCGCGATGCCGGTCACGTCGCCGTCACGTCCTGCACCGCCAGCGCTGGGCTGCGTCGGCAGGATGTGCTCGACCTCGCCGTGCACGCGGGCGATGATGTGGGCGGCGATCAAGCCGTCGCCCACGCGTTCGCAGGCATCCGCGCCAGCACGCACCGCGGCGTTGACTGCACCCGTTTCCCCGCGGACGAGGACGGTGACGTAACCACCGCCGACGAACTGGCGGCCGATCAGCCGCACTTCAGCCGCCTTGGTCATCGCGTCCGCTGCCTCGATCGCGGGAACCAGTCCGCGGGTTTCGATCATGCCGAGCGCGATGCCGCTGCTTGTGGTGGCCGTGACGCCACCTTCTGCCTCGACCTTAACGACCATCATGTCCATGATGGCGTCCGATCAGGCAGCCGCAGCGGTCGGCAGGATGTTCTCGACCTCGTTGTGCACGCGGGCGATGATGTGGGCGGCGACCAGGCCGTCACCCACACGCTCGCAGGCGTCGGCGCCGGCACGCACCGCTGCGTTGACCGCACCGGTTTCGCCGCGCACGAGGACGGTGACGTAGCCGCCGCCGACGAACTGGCGGCCGATCAGCCGCACTTCCGCCGCCTTGGTCATCGCGTCCGCCGCTTCGATCGCGGGAACCAGACCGCGGGTCTCGATCATGCCCAGGGCAATGCCAGTCATTCCAGTAGCCATTTTCTATCTCCTATTGCAAATTGCGTTCAATCAAATCAGGCGGCAGCGGCGGTGGGGAGGATGTTCTCCACCTCGTTGTGGACGCGGGCGATGATGTGGGCGGCGACCAGGCCGTCACCCACGCGCTCGCAGGCATCAGCGCCGGCACGCACGGCTGCGTTCACCGCGCCGGTCTCGCCGCGCACCAGCACGGTCACGTAGCCACCGCCGACGAACTGGCGGCCGATCAGCCGCACTTCGGCGGCCTTGGTCATCGCGTCGGCAGCTTCGATCGCCGGCACCAGACCACGCGTTTCAATCATTCCCAGAGCGATGCCCGTCATTGTGTTTGCCATGATGTTTCTCCTTTACACGGTTAATGAAACTGCTTTGCTTGCCTCGTGGTGCTCATCCACCACATTCCACTGATCGATGATCCCGAGGATCGTCAAATCGGTAAGAATCCTGTAATCGCCGGCGCCATAGCGGGCGGCCGAGCCGCCGGCGGTAAATACCCATTTCCCTTCCGGCACGCCCACCGGGTCCACCGCCACCGCGAGCGCGCCTTTCTGGTCGGCCAGCACGCGCAACGACGCGTTGAACAGGCCGGGAATGCGCCGGGTGCACACCAGGTCGGACACCACGCGCATGATTTCCATCTCAGTGCTCCCGCCAGTGGTCGATGATGCCGATGATGGTCAGGTCGCTCGGGAAGTCCTTCGCGCCTGCTGCCTCGCGCGCCGCCGAACTGCCGACGCAGATCACCCAGTCGCCCGGGATGCAGCCCACCGCGTCCACCGCCACGCTGCGCGTGCCGCCGGCTTTTTCCCGCACCACCAGCAGGGGCCGGTGCCCCATCTCGCGTACGCGGTTGGTCGAGACCAATGTTTTTTCAACTTGCATGATCTTCATGAATCACCTCAATGCCCATGCGAATTGGTATCGATGTCGGAAACTTCTTCCTGCGCGCTGTCGGGCTGCTTGCCCTGCACGGTCATTCCGCAGAACAGCAATCCTTCCCTGGCCAGAACCGGGTAGCGCGTCTCGATCGCGGCCTTGACCCGGCGGCACCGCGCCACCGCTCGTTCGCGCGAACCCGGCACCTGCTCGTCGTAGCGATAATGGATCGCGATCGGGATGGGCAGGCCGTGCGCGACGTTCAGCTTGCTGAAGATCCTGATGCCCACGTCCATGTCGGCCGCGCCTTCCTCGATGGTGTGCAGATGGCCGAAGTAGGCGAGGTTGCGCAGATGCAGCACGTCGAAGCTGTCGCCGATGTTGATGAAGCGCTCGGCGTGTCCGATGTCGGCGTAGCGGCCGCCGTGCTGGGCGCAGACATAGTCGATCTGCGACAGGTTGTTCGTCAGCAGCCGCTCGATTAGTCGGCGCATGCCGGGCTCCGGCGCACCGCGGCCGGCCTCGCGCGGCGCCTCGTCGATCGCCGCGCCGAGGCGCCGGCGCGCTTCCGAAGCGGCCATGTCGGCGGTCTGGCGATACACGGCAAGGTTGTCGACGAAGCAGTCCACGCTCATCTCGCCCTGGGCATCCGGCACGTGCACCTTGATCGCGTCGTTGTCGGTGTCCACGCCGATGAGCAGCGTCGCCACCGAGGCGCCGCAGCAGAAGCCGTTCTCGATCGCGGTGCGGAAGGCGGCCAGGCGGTCGAGCGCGGCCTGGGCGGCCTGCCTGTCGTCGCTGCCGTGGGCCGCGCAGCCTTCGTGCTGCGGGTCCGAGCTGCTGAAGTGGTACACCGCGACTTTCAGGTAACGGGTGCCGGCATCCGACAGCGTCGGCATGCCCTCGCGGAAGCGGCGCAACTCGGTCTCGGTCCAATGCTTCACGTTCAGTTCCACATCGAACATGGCGCCGGCGTAGGACTTGCGGCGCACCGCCTGGAGCGGCAGGCGCAGCACGAACTGCAGCAGGCCCTTCAAGCGGCCGTCGGCGCAGGGGCTGATGTCCACCTCGTGGAAGCCGCACTCGATGAAGAAGCGCTGCATGGCCTCGGCGTCCGCGTGGCCGTTCCCGCGCGCCGGCAAATCGCGGGCCAGCGTGTGGTAGGTCTGCAATACGCTGTGTCCGTAGAGCTTGCGCATGTCCAAGGTGGTCACCCAGGCGTCGCTCAACACGTCTGCCGGCAGTTCGAAGCCGAGGCGCTCGCGTGCGATCTGCTGCGCGCGCTGCTCGAAGCCCGCCTCATGCTGCTGCGCGGCGATGTCCTTCAGCGTCGGCACGATGGCATCGAAGCGCGCACGCACGGTGCGCTCATACTCGGCCAGTTCCACATTGCGCCCGGCCTCGATCAGCGGGTGGGCACGCGGCGCGCACACGCTGCTCACGCACTCGCCGCCACGCTCCTGCATGCCGGGCGGGCAGAAGCTCACGCGCTGCGGCCAGCTCGGCAGCATGCTCGCGGCCGGCGCGGCACGCATCGCCATGCCTGCCGGAGCGGGCGGGCGGGTGTGCAGGGCTTCCATGCGTTGACGGGTGTTCATGCCGGTTCGTCCTCGCTATGCCTTCTTAGCCGCGGGCGCCGCCGGACACGGTGATCATCGCGCCGGTGCCGGAATTGCCGCTGCTGCCGGTGATGCGGCTGGTGGCCGGTGCCGGGGTCTCGACGTCGCGGAAGGCGCGTGCGCTCACCCCGTTGCCGCGCGGATCACCACGCAGGGTCGGGTTGCGGCGGGTCGCCGGGCCTTCGGTGCCGGTCACGCGGTTGCCACGGTCCCAGGCGTCGCCGGTGATGCGGCGCTCGCGCCCCTCGCCGGTGATGCGCTCGGGTGCGGCTTCGGCCTCCGGCTGCGGTGCAGCCGGAACGGCCACGGCGCCGGTCTCGTCGCGGTAGCGGAATTCCGGGGTGCCCGACACCAGGCCGGTGGCGCGTGCAAGCGGGCCGGTGATGCGGTCGCCACCGCCGCCGTAGGCGCTCCCGGTGATGCGGCGCGCCTCGCTCGACTGCGCGGCGCGCGCCGGCGACGTCACGGAAAAGTCGCCGGTGCGGTTGCCGCCCTGGCCGGCGTCCATCGCGTTGCCAGTGATGGACGCCGGCGGCTGCGAGCCCTCGGGACCGCGGCTGCGGTAGGCCTGCGCCATCGGTGCACGGCCGCACGCGGCGGCGACCTGGCCTTCGCCCAGGTAGGGGGTGCCGCTCACCGGCTGGCAGGTGCCGCGCTCGTTGCCGGTCATCTTGTCGTCCGGCCCCGGCTGGATGCCGGTGAGATCGGCGTTGCGGCCGAGGCGGGCGCGGTTGATCGCTTCCGCCGCGGTGCGCGCCGCACAGAACTCGGCGTACTGTTCGGCGCCGATGT
>JBLMYH010000061.1:0-9192 GCA_050258175.1 Hyphomicrobiaceae bacterium | reverse complement strand
ACCCGGCGCTCAGCGTGCCGCTCAAGACGCAAGAAGAGGCGCGCCTGTTGTGGGATGGGCAGCTGATCCTGCAGGTCATCCGCGATGTGGTCGACGAAAAGGGAATCCGCGTCGGGATGGCAACGACCGAGTCCACCCTGCCGCAACTGACGCTCGCCATCGCCGGGGCGGGAACGCTCGGAAAAACAGGGGAACTTGCCGTGTGCGCCCCCTTGGCAAATGACATGCAGTGCTTCCCGCTCACCCGGTCGCAGCGGGTGTTTCCGCGCATCGCCCGCAGGATAGACGGGCAGCCGCTACCCATGAGCCACGCGCTGGACGGGGAAACCGGCACCGTTTTCACGCAGGACTACCGGCACGAGAACGTGGTCGCCGCGTATACCCCGCTGGGCGGCCTAGGGCCCGGCATGGTGCTGAAGATCGATCAGGCTGAACTATTCGGCCCCGTAAGGCGGCAACTCAAGGTCGTCGTGCCGCTGCTGGGCATGCTGGTCGTGGCCGGCGTCATCTTGCTGTACTGGCTGGTGACGCCGCTCGTGCGCAAGCTCGTCGTCTCCCGCGGCGAGGCCGCCGAGATGAATGCCAGGCTGCGCGACATGGAGGAACGCTGGCGCTTCGCACTGGACAGCACCGGCGCGGGGGTGTGGGACCAGGACATCCCCGGCAACCGGATCATGCTGTCCAGCCGCTGCAAGAGCATGCTGGGATTTGCCGACGACGAGATCGGCAGCCGCACCGACGACTGGCTGCAGCGCATTCATCCGGATGACCTGCCCGGCCTGGTGGCCGCACGCCAGCGACTTTTCGACGGCAGCAGCGACACCTTCACCAACGAACATCGCAAGCGCTGCAAGGACGGGCACTGGAAATGGATCCAGACGCACGGCATGGTGGCCGCCCGCGACGCGGACAAGGTTCCGGTGCGGGTGATCGGCACCTACCTCGACGTCAGTGAGCGCAGGCACGCGGAGGAAACCATCCAGCGCCAGGCCAACTACGACCCGCTCACGCAACTGCCGAACCGGAGGCTGTTCCTCGACCGGCTCGGGCAGGAAATCATCAAGACCAGGCGCACCGATCTGTTCCTGGCGCTGCTGCTGGTCGACCTCGACGAGTTCAAGGAAGTCAACGACACGCTGGGTCACGATGCGGGCGACACCCTGTTGCAGGAGACGGCCCGCCGCATCCGCAGCTGCATACGTGATGCCGACACCGTCGCCCGCCTCGGCGGGGACGAGTTCACGGTGATCCTGACCGATCTGTCGGACCGCACGCACATCGAGGACATCGCCCAGAAGATCATCAGCAGGGTGGCCGAGCCGTTCCATCTCGGCGACGAGGTGGCCTACGTCACGGCCAGCATCGGCATCACGGTGTATCCGGGCGATGCCGCCGATATCGAGAGCCTGATGAAACATGCCGACCAGGCCATGTATGCCGCCAAGAAACATGGGCGCAATCGCTTCTTCTATTTCACCGCGTCGCTGCAGGAAGCCGCGCAGAGCCGGCTGAGACTAACGCGAGAGCTGCGCGAAGCGATTCGGGCCGGACAGTTTGTCGCCTATTTCCAGCCGATCGTCGAACTGTCCAGCGGCCGCATCCACAAGGCCGAAGCGCTGCTGCGCTGGCAGCATCCCGAACGTGGCCTGGTGAACCCGATGGCCTTCATTCCGCTGGCGGAAGAAACCGGGCTCATCAACGAAATCGGCGAGTGGGTGTTCAGGGAATCGGCACGGCGCGCGAAGGACTGGTGCCGCGCATTCGGCGCGGATTTCCAGCTCAGCGTCAACATGTCGCCAGTGCAATTCCGGGCGGCCGGGCGTTCACGGTCCGAGGCGTGGTTGCAGCATCTGCAGGACATCGGACTGTCGGGCGCGAATCTCATCATCGAGATCACCGAAAGCCTGCTGCTCCACGCGCATACCGACATCACCGAGCAGCTGTTGAATTTCCGTAACGCCGGCCTGCAGATCGCCATCGACGATTTCGGCACCGGCTATGGCACCCTGTCCTATCTCAAGCAGTTTCCCATCGACTACCTGAAGATCGACCGCTCCTTCGTGCGTGACATCGAAACCGACCCCAACGACATGGCGTTGTCGCGGGCGATCATCGTCATGGCGCACGAACTGGGCCTGAGAGTCATTGCGGAAGGCGTGGAGACCGCCGGCCAGCGCGACCTGCTGGCCGCGGCAGGCTGCGATTATGCGCAGGGTTTTCTCTACGCGGAAGCGCCGCTCGCGCCGGAGGCCTTCGAAGCGCTGATGCAGGAAAACTAACGCATCAGTACATCTTGTACGGCAGGAACTTGCCAGTCAGCACGATCTGCACCCGCTCCCCCTTTGGATCTTCCACGCGCGAAATATCCATCGAGGAATCGATCGCGCTCCTGGTTACCATGGTCAGCTCGTAGAAACGGCAGATCAGCGGTGCTGGGCAGGCTGTCCTTGTACGGCACGATCTGCGGTTGCCCGGCTGCCTCGGGCGGCCGGCATTGACGTTCCGCTGCGCCCCTACCCAACCCGCAGCTCGACATGCTGAGCGGCGACCACGACGCCATTCTCAAGCAACCGCGCCCCACCACGGACTGGCGCCACGCACCGGCGACGAGGCGATTCCGGACGACTTGAGCCGCCCCGACTGCGGCGTCACCAAGGCGGACTCTACCGCTTCGACAACTCGCCATTTCTGTTATCCCGGCCGCCCCGGTAAAATCCGGGAATGTTCGTCTATCTCCACGGCTTCAATTCCTCCCCCGCGTCCGGAAAGGCCCAGCTGCTGCAGGAGCACATGGCCAGCCTCGGCCGCGAGGCCGACTACTACTGCCCGGCGCTGTCCAACAGCCCGCGCGAGGCCATCGCCCAGGTCGAAGCCGAACTGGCGCGACGCCGCCCTGAGTCCGTCACCTTGATCGGCAGCTCGCTCGGCGGCTTCTACGCCACCCATCTGGCGGAGAAGCACGGCTGGAAGGCGGTGCTGGTCAACCCGGCGGTGCACGCCCACGTCCTGCTGCGCGCAGCGCTTGGCCCGCAGACCAACTGGCACAGCGGCGAGAAATGGGAACTTACCGAGGCGCACCTGGCCGAACTCGCGGCGCTCGACGTGCCCGCCATCTCGCAGCCCGAGCGCTACCTGCTGCTGGTGCAGACCGGCGACGAGGTGCTCGACTACCGTGATGCCGTCGCCTATTACGCGGGCGCCAAGCAGATCGTCGAAGAAGGCGGCGACCATGGCTTTGCCGGGTTCGAGCGCCACTTCCAAACCATCCTGGATTTCTGATTTTTCATGCATCTCATCTTTGAAGAGGACGGCCATTTCAAGGCCGGCTCCATCCTGTCCGAAACCGAGGCCACGGCGCAGGTGGAGGCCGCGTCGGGCAAGCGCAGCAAGATCAAGACCGCCAACATCCTGCTGCGCTTCGCCGCCCCGGCCCCCGCCGAGGTGATGGCCGAGGCCGAGACGCTGACCGAGGAACTCGATGCCGACTTCCTGTGGGAAGCGGCCGGCAGCGACGAGTTCGGCTTCGAGCAGCTGGCGCAGGAATACTATGGCCACGCGCCGCGGCCGGCGGAGTCGGTGGCGCTGCTGCTGAAGCTGCATGCGTCGCCGATCTACTTCCACAAGAAGGGCAAGGGCCGCTACCGCCCGGCGCCCGCCGAGACGCTGGCGGCGGCCAAGGCCGGGCTGGAGAAGAAGCGGCTGGCCGCCGAGCGGCAGGCGCACTTGGCCGCCGAGCTCGCCGCGTTCCGCCTGCCCGAGGAATACGTGTCGCTGATTCCGCGCATCCTCATCGCGCCGGACAAGAACACGCTTGAATACAAGGCGCTTGAAGCCGCGGCTGCCGCAGCCGGTCTGTCCCAACTAAGGTTGATCGAGCGCTGCGGCGCGATCCCGTCGACGCTCGATTACCACCTGGCGACCTTCCTGCTGGAATATTTCCCGCGCGGCACCGGCTTCGCGCCGGTCACCGAGCCGCTCGACCCGCCCGAACTGCCGAAGAGCGGCGTGCGCGCATTCTCGATGGACGACGAGGCGACCACCGAGATCGACGACGCGCTCTCGGTCGAGTGGCGCGCCGACGGCAGCATCCGCGTCGGCATCCACATCGCGGCGCCGGCGCTCGGCATCGCACCCGGCTCCGAGCTCGACAAGGTCGCGCGCGAGCGGTTGTCGACCGTCTACTACCCCGGCGACAAGATCACCATGCTGCCGGAGGCGCTGATTCATCATTACACGCTGGGCGAAACCCACGACTGCCCGGCGCTGTCGCTGTATGTCGACGTGGCGTCCGACCTGCGCGTGCTCGCCACAGAAACCCGCCTCGAGATGGTGCACATCGCCGACAACCTGCGCCACGAGACGCTGGAAGTGCTGTTCAACGACACGACCCTGCGCAACCCGGACGTACCCGACTATCCCTACCGCCGCGAACTGGAATGGCTGCGCGACTTTGCCGCCGTACTGGAAGCCGGGCGCGGCAAGGCCGACACGGTCGACCGGCTCGACTACAACTTCAAGGTCGATGGCGAGCGCGTCAGCATCGTGCCGCGCAAGCGCGGCAGCCCGATCGACAAGGTGGTGTCGGAGCTGATGATCTTCGCCAACGCACACTGGGGCGGCTGGCTGGCGGAAAACCGCGTACCCGGCATCTACCGCGCGCAAGCGAACGGCAAGACGCGCATGACGACCGCGCCCGACCCGCACGTCGGCCTCGGCGTCGACCAGTATGCGTGGTCGTCGTCGCCGCTGCGGCGTTACGTCGACCTGGTCAACCAGCGCCAGCTGATCAGTCTGGTGCAGGGAACCGATCCGGTCTATCCGCCGCGCAGCGAAGCGCTGTTTTCGGTAGTGCGCGAGTTTGAGCTGGCGTACGATGCCTACAATGACTTCCAGCGGCGGCTTGAACGCTACTGGATGCTGCGCTGGCTGATCCAGGAAAACGTGAGCGAAGTCACGGCCAGCGTCATCCGCGAAGACCTGGTTCGCTTCGACAACCTGCCGATGGTGACGCGCGCGCCCTCGGTGATGGGGACCGCGCCGGGGTCGAAAGTGCGACTGGCCATTAGCAACATCGACCTGCTCGACATCAGTTTTCACGCCGAGCACATCGAGACCGTGGCGCCGCCGCCTGACAGCGCTGCCGTCGTTCCGTAGAATCCTGCTTGTCTGACTTTTCCGAGCCCATGGTGTCTTCTGCCCCTGCCCCGTCTCCCGCTCTGGCCGCCCCCTCCAAACAGGGCACGCGCATGGCGCTGGCCCTGCTGGCGTCGGCGGCGGTGCACGGCATGGTGCTGTCGACCCATTTCGTGCATGTCAACCCGCGCCTGTTCGAGGACCCCAACCTGCCAATGGAGGTGGTGCTGGTCAATGCCAAGACCAAGGAATCCCCTCTCAACCCGGACGCGCTGGCACAGGCGAGTCTGGCAGGCGGTGGCAATACCGATGAAGACCGCCGGCTGAAAAGCCCGCTTCCCGCCAGCGCCAAGAGCCAGACCGGGAACGAGGAAACCGCCCTGCAGGCGAAGGTGGCCACGCTGGAACAGCAGGCCAAGACCCTGCTGACCCAGTTGAAATCCGACAGCCAGCTGCCGAATCCATCGCCGGAAGCAGTGCCAACCCCGGTCCAGCCCACCCTCGACGCCAGCGAGCTCAACGAGCAGGCGCGCGAAATGGCGCAACTACAGGCGCGCATCTCGCAGGAATGGGACGAATACCAGAAGCGCCCCAAGCGTGCCTTCGTCGGCGCTAACGTCAAGGAATATGCGTTTGCGCGCTACGTGGAAGATTGGGTCACCAAGGTCGAGCGTATCGGCAACGTCAACTATCCTGAAGCAGCACGTCGTCAGAGCATCTATGGCAGCCTCAGGCTGACTGTGTCGATCTATTCCGACGGCCGCATCGAGAACGTCGATATCGATCGTTCGTCGGGCTCCAAGATCCTCGACGCGGCCGCGATCAAGATCGTCGAACTCGCCGCCCCCTACGCGCCCTTCCCTGCCGAGATGCGGAAAAAAGCCGACATCCTGTCCATTACCCGCACCTGGACCTTCACCCGTTCGGACCAACTCGTCGGCACTGACTGAAACCCGTGGCGCCAGGCCCGTAAATCAATGGCTTGGCGCCACCGAGCCCGGCCCGACTCGACGATCACAGCCAGTGCCGGCACCCTCCCGGCCAGCACGCTGCCCGCCAGACCTGGGCAGCGCAACCTCATTCAACATCGCCGCCAGCAATACGGTCGGCATGTGTCGTGGAGGTGAAGCTCACCGGGCCTGCAAGGCCGATTACAGCGTCAAGCGGCCACGAAATCCTGAGCGGCCGGCGCAGCCTGCATGGACCCGCGCCGCGTGGCGATTTCTCCATGCCCGCGGCCATCGCGCTGCCGCGCGGCAAAGGATATTTGCCGGCTTTATCACGTGATAAAATGTTCGATTGTTCTAATATTTTCATTTATTCCGCTTCTGGAGATCGTCATGCACACCGGCACCACCCTCACCCAGTTCATCATTGAAGAACAGCGCCGTACCGCCGGCGCGACCGGCGATTTCACCTCGCTGCTGAACGACGTCGTCACCGCCTGCAAGGCCATTTCCAACGCCGTCAACAAGGGCGCGCTGCTGGGCGTGATGGGCGCGCTGGATTCGGAAAACGTGCAGGGCGAGACGCAGAAGAAGCTCGACGTCATCACCAACGACATCATGATCCGCTCCAATGAGTGGGCTGGCCACCTGGCCGGCATGGCGTCGGAGGAAATGGACGACGTGTACGCGATCCCCGGCAAGTACCCGCTCGGCAAGTACCTGCTGGTGTTCGACCCGCTCGACGGCTCGTCCAACGTCGACGTCAACATCTCGGTCGGCACCATCTTCTCGATCCTCAAGGCCCCGGTCGCCGGCCGCGCCGCCGCAGCCTCCGACTTCCTGCAGCCCGGCACCCAGCAGGTGTGCGCCGGTTATGCGATCTACGGCTCGTCGACCATGCTGGTGCTGACCTTCGGCCACGGCACCAACGGCTTCACGCTCGACCGCGACGTCGGCGAGTTCGTGCTGACCCACCCCAACATGACCATTCCCACCGAGACCAAGGAATTCGCGATCAACGCGTCGAACATGCGTTTCTGGGAGAAGCCTGTGCAGCGCTACGTCGATGAGTGCCTCGCCGGCAAGACCGGTCCGCGCGGCAAGGACTTCAACATGCGCTGGGTCGCCTCGATGGTGGCCGAAGTGCACCGCATCCTCACCCGCGGCGGCATCTTCATGTACCCCAAGGACACCAAGGATCCCGCCAAGGCCGGCAAGCTGCGCCTGCTGTATGAGGCCAACCCGATGGCCTTCATCGTCGAGCAGGCCGGCGGCGCCGCCACCACCGGCCGCGAGCGCATCCTCGACCTGGCCCCTGAAGGTCTGCACCAGCGTGTGCCGGTGATCCTCGGCTCGAAGACCGAAGTCGACACCGTCACGGGCTACCACCACGAGAAGGCCGCGTAAGCGCTGCCGATTCTGGTTCCAAGTGCTGAATGAAAAAGCCGGGCGATGCCCGGCTTTTTCATGGGTGGAGCGCCTATGCGGCCACCCGGCGCCGGCGCATCAAGCCGACACACTCATCCGGCGACAGCGGTCCGCTGAACAGATAGCCTTGGGCCTGATCGCAATGGCTGGCGCGCAAATACGCCAACTGCGCGTCCGTTTCGACGCCCTCCGCCACCACGGTCAGGCCAAGGCTGCTCGCCAGCGCAATGATGGTGCGAACAATAGCCGTGTCGTTTTCGTCACCCGGGATGTCTCGAATAAACGAGCTGTCGATTTTCAGGCTGTGAATGGAAAAGGCCTTCAGATAACTCAGCGAGGAATAGCCTGTACCAAAGTCGTCCACCGCGATGCGGATGCCCAGCCTGCCAAGCTCGGCCAGCACGGTGGCGGCAGATTCCATGTTGTCCATGATCGATGATTCGGTGAGTTCCAGTTCGAGATCGGCCGGCGCCAGCCCGGTGTCACGCAAGGCGGCACTGATCTCCTCGGTCAGATCCGTTTGCCGGAACTGCCGCGTCGACAGATTGACCGCCATGGTGCCGGCCACCAGTCCTTGATCCTGCCATGTCCGCATCTGGCGGCAGGCCTCGCGCAGCACCCAGTCTCCGATGGGCAGGATCAGCCCACTCTGTTCAGCGACCGGGACGAATTCCTCGGGGCTGACCTCCCCCAGTTCTGGCGATTGCCATCGCAACAGCGCCTCCCAGCCGACCACACGACTCGACAGGATCTCGAGTTTGGGCTGGTAGTGCAACGCCAGCTCTCCGTTCTCCAGGGCCTGCCTCAGCCGCGTCTCCAGCAGCACACGGCGCTGGATTTCCTCGGCCAGGTCGCGGCTGAACACCGTGAGGCGATTGCGGCCGGAGGATTTGGCTCGGTGCAGGGCGAGGTCGGCGTAGCGCATCAGGGCGCTCGCTGATTCACCGTCGGTCGGGTAGGCAACGATCCCCAGGCTGGCACCTATCCCCAAGCGATCCTTGCCAATATCGAATTCGCGGGACATGGTTTGCAGCAGATCCTGGCCTACCCGTTTCGCCTGTTCGATCGTAGTGTCTTCCAGCAACATCACGAACTCGTCGCCACTAAAACGGGCCATGAAGGCCGCTTGCGGCAGGCCCGCGCGGATGCGCTCGGCGACGGCAACCAGCAGCTGGTCGCCATGTTCGTGGCCCAGCGTGTCATTTACATTCTGGAAATGATCGAGGTCGAGCAGCAATACGGCGCAGGGCGCATCCTCGCTCGCGCGCCCCATCGCCTGGTTGAGCCTGTCGTTGAACGCGGTGCGGTTGGGCTGTCCGGTCAAATCGTCGTGGGTCAGCATGTGCCGCATCTGGCGGAACGGCCGGCTTACCGCGTCGGCATAGATCGCGAGGTAGAGGAAGTAGTAGGCGAACACCTTGTACAGATGCCCGAGCAGGCTGGCCGTGCTGCTCACTTCCACGTAGACGATGAAGAACAATTCGCCGGCCGCCATCAATAGCAAGGCCAGCATCAGGCTGCCGACGTCGCAGTGGGTCACCTGCCGGCGGCGCAGAAACAGCAGGCCCGCTATCACCAGGTAAAGACCGAAAACCCCCCATTCGAGGGCAACCTTGAGCGGGGTCAGCCCTAGTCCGCTCACGTACATCGCAGGCTGGGATTGCGGGGCGGTCAGAAAGATATA
>JBLMYH010000060.1:0-4695 GCA_050258175.1 Hyphomicrobiaceae bacterium | reverse complement strand
GTGACGTCGGCGCCACCCACCAGCCAGGCGTAGACGCCCTGCAGCGTGAATTCGCGTGCGATCTTGCGGGAGCCGGCCATCTCAGAGACGTTTCAGCAGGTTGGCCATTTCGATCGCCGCGCGTGCGGCGTCGCGGCCCTTTTCGGCCATGCGCTTGTGGCCCTGTTCTTCGGTGTCCACGGTGAGGATCGCATTGGCGATCGGCACGCCGGTTTTCAGCTGGACGTCGAGGATGCCGCGCGCGGATTCGTTCGAGACCACTTCAAAATGGTAGGTGTCGCCGCGCACCACCGCGCCGAGCGCGATGAGCGCATCGTACTTCTCGGACAGCGCCAGTTCCTGCAGCGCCAGCGGATGTTCCAGCGCGCCGGGCACGTTGACCAGCAACACGTCCTGCCGGGCAACGCCTAGCCGCAGCAGCTCCGCCTCGCAGGCCGACAGCAGGCCCTCGCAGATATCGCGGTTGAAGCGGCTCATGACGATGCCGAATTTCAGCCCCTTGCCCTGATAGGCGGGATCGAGTTCGGAGAAGTTGTCCTTGTTGGTTCCCATGGTGGTCCTTTTTTCAGTGGCTCATGCTTTTTCGGAGTAGCCGGTGACTTCCAGCCCGAAGCCGTCCATGGCCGGCATCTTGCGTGGACTGGCCAGCAGCTTCATCTTGCCGACGCCGAGGTCGCGCAGGATCTGCGCGCCGATGCCGTAGTCGCGCAGGTCGTACTTGCGGCTGTCGACCGGCGCCGGGTTGATGCGCTGGAGCAGGGCGTCGGCCGTCTCCGGGCGATGCAGCAGCACGATGACGCCGGACTGCGATTCGGCGATGCGCTCCATCGCGCCCATGATCGGCCACGAATGGCCGCCGCCGGTGACGTCGAGAAAGTCCATCACCGAGAGCGGCTCGTGCACCCGCACCAGGGTCTCGCGGTCGGCATGGATCTCGCCCTTGACCAGCGCCAGATGGGTTTCCTTGGCACATTTGTCGCGGTAGGCGATCAGGCGGAACGCACCGTAGACGGTCTGGATCAGGCGGTCGGCGGCGCGCTCGACCAGGCTCTCGGTCTGGTTGCGGTAGTGGATCAGGTCAGCGATGGCGCCGATCTTCAGCCCGTGCTCCTGCGCGAACGGGATCAGGTCGGGCAGGCGCGCCATGGTGCCGTCGTCCTTGAGGATTTCGCAGATGACGGAGGCGGGCTCCAGCCCTGCCAGCCCCGCCAGGTCGCAGCCGGCTTCGGTGTGGCCGGCGCGCACCAGCACGCCGCCGGGCTGCGCGCGCAGCGGGAAGATGTGGCCGGGCTGGATGATGTCGGTCGGCTTGGCATCGCGCTTCACCGCAGCCTGGATGGTGACGGCGCGGTCGGCCGCGGAGATGCCGGTGGTCACGCCCTCGGCCGCCTCGATCGAGACGGTGAACGCGGTGCCGTGCGGCGTCTGGTTGTCGGAGACCATCTGCTTGAGGCCGAGCTGGCGGCAGCGTTCGTCGGTCAGCGTCAGGCAGATCAGGCCGCGCCCGTACTTGGCCATGAAGTTGATCGCGTCCGGGCTGACGTGCTCGGCGGCCATCACCAGGTCGCCTTCGTTTTCGCGGTCTTCCTCGTCGACCAGCACGACCATGCGCCCGGCCTTCAGTTCTTCGATAATTTCCAGCGTGGAGGCGAGGCTCATCAGTCTTTGTCCGTTGTGTGGGTGAATTGCATCATGCGCTCGACGTAGCGCGCGATCATGTCGACTTCGAGGTTGACGCGGCTGCCCGCCTGCAGATGCTTGAGCGTGGTCATCTCCAGCGTATGCGGAATCAGATTCAGGGCGAAGCGCGCGTCGTCCACGCGGTTGACCGTCAGCGACACGCCGTTCACCGTGATCGAGCCCTTGCGGATGATGTAGCGGGCGAGCGCAGGCGGGGCGTCGATTTCCAGCAGCTGCGATTCGCCCACCGGCACGAAGCGGTGCACCGTGCCGACGCCGTCGACGTGCCCCGACACCAGGTGACCGCCGAGCCGGTCGGCCAGCCGCAGCGCCTTCTCCAGGTTGACCTCGGCCCCGGGCACGAAGCCCGCGGTGACGCGCAGGGTTTCGGCGGAGACGTCGACGCTGAAGCTGTCCGGCGTCAGCGCCACGGCAGTCAGGCAGACGCCGTTGACCGCGATGCTGTCGCCGAGCGCGACGTCGGAAAAATCCAGTCCGCCGCCGAGGATGGCCATGCGCGCGTCGCCGCCGCGTGCTTCGTATTCGTGGATGCGGCCGATGGATTGAATGATGCCGGTGAACATGCGTGTAAGGGCCAGCCAGTAAGACCCGGCATTGTAGGCGTTTAGGCGGGACGGGTGAACCCCGAAGCAGCGGCTTGGCGGGAATGCGGGACTCGCATTATAAAGATACGCAGGTCTTTAATTGTTATAATGGGCGTTTTGCAGGAATCGAAGGATCGGCATGACGACGCCCCCCAAATTTGCCCTACGCGGCCATACCCTTTTGCCCATCGTTCAGGGCGGCATGGGCGTGGGCGTGTCGGCGCACCGGTTGGCCGGCGCGGTGGCGCGGGCGGGCGCGATGGGCACGATCGCGAGCATCGACCTGCGCCACCACCACGCCGATCTGACGGAGCAGTCGAAGCACTGCCGCGACAAGGACGAGCTCAACCGCCTGAATCTGGTGGCCCTCGACCGTGAGATCCAGGCCGCGCTGGCGATCGCGGCCGGCAAGGGCCTGGTGGCGGTGAACGTGATGAAGGCGGTGGACGCGCATCCGGCCTACGTGCGCCAGGCATGCGCCTCGGGGGCGCAGGCGATCGTGATGGGGGCCGGGCTGCCGCTGGATCTGCCGGAGCTGGCCGAAGGCTATCCCGACGTCGCGCTGATCCCGATTCTTTCCGATGCGCGCGGCGTCGCCATCGTGCTGAAGAAATGGGCGCGCAAGGGGCGACTCCCGGACGCCATCGTGATCGAGCACCCGCAGTACGCGGGCGGCCACCTCGGCGCGCCCAACCCGGCCGACCTCGCCAACGCCAAATTTGATTTCAACGCAGTGCTGCCCGGCGTGTTCAAGGTATTCGACGACATGGGCATCGCGCGTGGGCAGATTCCCCTCATCGTCGGCGGCGGCATCAACAGCCACGAAAAACTGCAAGCCGCGCTGGAACTGGGCGCAAGCGCCGTGCAACTCGGCACGCCTTTCGCCGTCACCGTCGAGGGCGATGCCCACGCCAATTTCAAGCGCGTGCTGGCGGAAGCGAAACCCGAGGACATCGTCACCTTCATGAGCGTCGCCGGCTTGCCGGCACGCGCAGTGAAAACCCCCTGGCTTGCCAACTATCTCAAGCGCGAACCGAAGCTGCAGGCCGTCGCCAAGGCCGACCCCAACCGCTGCGCCATCGGCCTGCACTGCCTGACGCAGTGCGGCCTGCGCGACGGTCTCGAGAAGGCCGGGCAGTTCTGCATCGATTCGCAGCTGGTCGCGGCACTCAAGGGCGACGTCAGCAAGGGGCTGTTCTTCCGCGGTTCGGAGGCGTTGCCCTTCGACAGCGAGATCCGCACCGTGGAGGAATTGATCGGCTATCTGCTGAGCGGGGTGAAACCCGCGGCGGCCGCCGCGGCGTGAGCATGCGCATCACGCGTCGGCTGGAATTCGACGCCGGCCACCGCATCCCCAATCACGCCAGCCAGTGCCGCCACCTGCACGGCCACCGCTACGCCATCGAGATCACCCTCTCCGGCGAGATCATCCGTACCGAAGGCGCGGCGGAAGAGGGCATGGTGATGGATTTTTCCGAGGTGAAAGCCATCGCCAAATCGGCTCTGGTCGACCGGTGGGACCACGCCTTCCTGGTCTATCAGGGCGACCGTGCCGTGGTCGACTTTCTGGCGTCGCTGCCCGGACACAAGACCGTCGTGCTGCCGGTCGTGCCCACGGCCGAAAACCTCGCGGCCGAAGCGTTCCGCATGCTCGACGCCGCCTACCGCGACACCTATGGCAACCAGCTCCGGCTGCAGCGGGTGCGGCTGTACGAAACCCCCAACAACTGGGTCGATGCCGTGCGCTAGCCCCTTGAGCACATGAGCCATCATGCGGAACGCTGCTTCGCCCGCCCGGCTTGTCAACGTGATCACCCGGCGCCGCTGGCGCATGCGGCCCGGCGCCTGATGGCGACATAGCGGGGAAAGCCGCGCCCGGGCGCTCAGTCCGCGGGCTTCCCGGCGGCGGCAGGCGGCAGCGCGATCTCCTGGTCGACGCTGAACTGGTAGTCGTGGAACACGTGTTCCGCGCTCAGTACCTGGTAGCTGCCGTCCGGCAGTTTCCGGGTGGTGTCCTTGAGACGCCAGGCGGTCTGGCCGCAGGTCCAGATGTCGAAGTTGCGCATGTGGGTGCACAGGCAGGTCTTGTCCATGACCTTCACCTTCTTCGCGCCCGGATGCAATTCCACCTCGCGGTTGTAGGCGTCGATGTAGGCGCAGCGGCTGTTGGCGTCGAGCAGGTAGCCGTAGGCCTCGCAGTTGGGGCGGATGCCCGAGCCGATGCCGGGGCTGCCCTTGAGCATGCGCATCGGGTAGCCGGTCGGCGAGATCGTGTTGACCTCGATGTCATCCTCGCTGGCCTTGAAGTACTCCTGCTTGACCCTGTCCGGCAGACCGCATTCTGCGGTGACGGTGAAGCGGGTCGCCACCTGCACGGCGGCGGCGCCCTGTTCGAGAAAGGCCGCGGCGT
>JBLMYH010000059.1:0-4635 GCA_050258175.1 Hyphomicrobiaceae bacterium | reverse complement strand
CACCAGGTGATCTGGACCTTGTCCGCGGCGAGCGCGCCCTGCGGCGCCAGCACGGCACCCAGCGCCCACGCGAGCCCGACCAGCAGCCATTGCCTGACTTTCATTTCGCCCCCCATATGTGTGCGTCGCCCGCGCGACGGCGCGGGCCGGCTCAAGCACTTATAGCCGTCCGGAGTGCGCCGCGTTTGACGCAGATCAAGCCTCGATGCGCTTGCCTGTGTCGGGGTCGAAGAAGTGCAGGTTCGCGGCATCGAAGCGAAGCGGCAGGTGCCCGTCGCTGGGCTTGACCGAGGCGTGCAGCCGCGCAGCCACCCGCGGGCTCGCCTTGTCCTTGCCGATGTGCCCGTACACCAGCGAGTCCGAGCCCAGCAGCTCGATGAAGTCCACTTCCGGCGCCAGCAGCGCCTGGCCTTCAGCGCAGATCTCCAGATGCTCCGGCCGCACGCCGAGCAGCACGCTGCGGCCGCCATGCTGCGCGTACGCCTGCGGCAGCTTGATGCGCGCGGCGCCGTCGGCCTCAAGGCTCGCGCCGTCCGGCGCCAGCCGGCCGGCGATCAGGTTCATCGGCGGCGAGCCGATGAAGCCCGCCACGAACGTCGTCGCCGGCTTGGTGTACACCTCGAGCGGCGCGCCGATCTGCTCCGTCTTGCCGATGCTCATCACCAGCATGCGGTGCGCGAGGGTCATCGCCTCGACCTGGTCGTGCGTCACGTACAGCGTCGTCGTCTCCAGGCGCCGGTGCAGCGCCTGCAGCTCCTCCCGCATCTGCACCCGCAGCTTCGCGTCGAGGTTCGACAGCGGCTCGTCGAACAGGAACACCTTGGGCTCGCGCACGATCGCGCGCCCCATCGCGACCCGCTGGCGCTGCCCGCCGGAGAGCTCACGCGGGCGGCGCTTCAAGAGCTTCGAGAGCTCAAGGATGTCCGCCGCACGGTTCACCCGCGCGTCGATCTCCGACTTCGGCAGCCCCCGGATCTTCAGCCCGTAGGCCATGTTGTCGTGCACGCTCATGTGCGGGTAGAGCGCGTAGTTCTGGAACACCATCGCGATGTCCCGGTCCTTGGGCTCCAGATTGTTCACCACCTTGCCGTCGATCGCGATCTCCCCCGAGGTGATCGACTCCAGCCCCGCCACCATCCTCAGCAGCGTCGACTTGCCGCAGCCCGAGGGCCCCACCATCACCACGAACTCGCCGTCGGTGATCTCCATCGAGATGCCGTGCACCACCTCCGTCTCGCCGAAGGATTTCTTTACGTTGCGAATCGATACGGTCGCCATCTACTTTTCCTGTTCGATGAGGCCCTTGACGAACCATTTCTGCATCAGGATCACCACCAGCGCCGGCGGCAGCATCGCCAGCATGGCGGCCGACATCACAAGATTCCAGTCGACCGCCTGTTCTCCGCCGGGCATCATGCGCTTAAGGCCGATCACCGCGGTATACATGTTCTCCTGGGTCGTCACCAGCAGCGGCCACAGATACTGGTTCCAGCCGTAGATGAACAGGATCACGAACAGCGCGGCCATGTTGGTGCGCGACAGCGGCATGACGATGTCCCAGAAGAAGCGCAGGGGCCCGGCGCCGTCCATGCGCGCCGCCTCCATCAGCTCGTTCGGCACGGTGAGGAAAAACTGGCGGAAGAAGAACGTCGCCGTGGCCGAGGCGATCAGCGGCAGGGTCAGGCCCGCGTAGGTATCGATCATGTGCAGGTCGGCGACCACCTTGTAGGTGGGGAAGATCCGCACCTCGACCGGCAGCATGAGGGTGATGAAGATGAGCCAGAAGAAGAACATCCGCAGGGGGAAGCGGAAGTAGACGATCGCGAACGCGGACAGAATGGAAATGATGATCTTGCCGATCGAGATCGACAGCGCCATCACCAGGCTGTTGAACAGCATGCGCCCGACCGGCGCGGTGCTGGCGCCCTCGACGCCCTTCGTGAACACAGTGTAGTAATTCTCCAGCATGTGGGTGCCGAGCCAGAGCGGGATCGGCACGCGGCGCATTTCGTCTGCGGTATGAGTCGATGCGACCAGCGTGATCCAGACCGGGAAGACCAGCGTCACCACGCCCAGCAGCAGCATCGCATGGCAGAAGATCGTCAGCCCGGGCCGGTTTTCGATCACGCGTACTGGATCCTGCGCTCGATGTAGCGGAACTGGATCACGGTGAGGGCGATGACGATCGCCATCAGCACCACCGACTGGGCAGCGGAGCCCCCAAGGTCGCCGCCCTTGAAGCCGTCCTGGAACACCTTGTACACGAGCAGGTCGGTCGCACGCACCGGCCCGCCCTGCGTAGTGGTGTCGATCACGCCGAAGCTTTCGAAAAAGGCGTTGACGATGTTGACCACCAGCAGGAAGAACGTTGTCGGCGCGAGCAGCGGGAACACGACGGTGGCGAAGCGCCTGATCGGCCCGGCGCCGTCGATCGCCGCCGCCTCGATGAGCGACTTCGGGATCGCCTGCATGCCAGCGAGGAAGAACAGGAAGTTGTACGACACCTGCTTCCAGGCGGAAGCGATCACCACCAGCGTCATCGCCTGGCCGCCGTTCAGCAGGTAGTTCCAGTCGTAGCCGAACCACAGCTTGAGCGCATAGGTAATGATTCCCGCGCCCGGGCTGAAGATGAACGCCCACAATACGGCGGCGACGGCGGGCGCCACGGCGTAGGGCCAGACGAGCAGCATCTTGTAGGCGCGCGTGCCGCGGATCAGGTAGTCGCAGCACGCTGCGAGCGCGAGCGAAATCACCAGCGCCGAGCCGGTCATCAGCACGCTGAACACGCCGGTGGCCCAGAACGAGTTGAGGTAGTACGGGTTGGCGAAGAGCTCGCGGAAATTGAGCAGGCCGACGAACTGCACGTTCATGCCGAAGACGTCCTGCACCAGCAGGGACTGCCACAACGCCTGCGACGCCGGCCAGATGAAGAATACGAGCGTAATCGCGAGCTGCGGCGCGACCAGCGCGTAGGGCAGCCAGCTGACCGGATATTCGGCGCGTGCTTGCGAAGCCATGACAAGACGACGGCCCCTTGCGGGGCCGTCTTTGCCCTCAGCCTATGCGGTCCTCCCCGCTACTTACCCCGGTTGGCGCGCTGGAACTTGCGCAGCTCCTCGTTGCCGCGCTTGTCCGCCTCCGCGAGGGCCGCCTTCGCCGTCTTCTTGCCCGTCCACACGGACTCCAGCTCCTCGTCGATGATGTTGCGGATCTGCACCATATTGCCCAGGCGCAGGCCCTTGGAGGCTCTGGTCGGGTGCTTCAGCAGCAGCTGCTCGACGGCGATGTCGGTGCCGGGGTTCTTCTCGTAGAACCCTTCCTTCTTGGTCAGCTCGTACGCTGCGACCGTGATCGGCACGTAGCCCGTGCCCTGGTGCCACTGGGCCTGAATCTCGGGCGACGCAAGGAAGGTGAAGAACTTCGCGATGCCCTTGTAGTGCGACTT
Source organism: Hyphomicrobiaceae bacterium (assembly GCA_050258175.1). GTDB lineage: Bacteria > Pseudomonadota > Gammaproteobacteria > Burkholderiales > Thiobacillaceae > Thiobacillus. The sequence continues at coordinate 1,190 of JBLMYH010000059.1, read as the reverse complement.
CGGCTTGCCCGAGAACACCCACAGGCTCGCGCCGCCGATGATCGTGTTCTGCGGCGCGCCCTTGGCGAACGAGTCGTACGGCAGATAGGCGATCCGGAACTTGAACTTGGCGTTCTTGGCGATGTTGCCCAGGGCCGCCGAAGAGCTGGTCAGCATCGCGCACTCGCCGCCGTAGAACTTGGCCTCGGGCTGGGTGGTGCGGCCGGCGTAGCTGAAGCGGCCGTCCTTGGCCCACTCGCCGAGCTGGGCGATGTGCTTGACGATGGTCGGGTTGTTGAACTCGAGCTTCGCGTTCATCCCGCGAAAGCCGTTGTCCAGCGACGCGAAGGCAACGTTGTCCCAGGCGCTCATCGTCTCGAGCTGCACCCAGGACTGCCAGGCGGTGGTGTAGGCGCAGGGCAGCGCGTTCGAGGCCTTGATCTTGGCCGCCGCCTCGCCCACCTCGTCCCAGGTCTTGGGCGGGTTGTTCGGGTCGAGGCCGGCCTTCTGGAACGCGTCGTCGTTGATGTAGAGCACCGGGGTCGAGCTGTTGAACGGCATCGACAGCATGCGCCCGCGCGGGTCGGTGTAGTAGCTGGTCACCGCCGGCATGTACGCGTGCGGGTCGAACTTCTCGCCGGCCTCGTGCATCACCTGGTACACGGGCTTGATCGCGCCCTTGGCCGCCATCATGGTCGCGGTGCCGACCTCGAACACCTGCACGATGTCGGGCGGGTTCTTGCCGCGGTAGGCGGCGATCGCGGCCGACATCGACTCGGCGTAGCCGCCCTTGTAGACCGGCACCACCTTGTACTCGGACTGCGAGGCGTTGAAGTCGTCGGTGATCAGCTTGACCTGGTCGCCCAGGCGGCCCGTCATCGAATTCCACCACTGGATCTCGACCTGCGCGTACGCCGGTGCGGCCGCGACTAGGGATGCCCCGGCCAGCGCCGCGGCGAGTAGGTTCATGCGCATGGAACTCTCCTCTGTTCTGATTGTGTCCGCGGGACCCCCGCGGCTGCAAAGCATTTGAACTTTAGCGTCGGACGGCCCCGTTTGACCAGCGTCTTGGCGGGGTAAGGTCAAGGATGGCGCCCCGATATTGCAAACCGGAGGCATCTCCGGGCGGAGAGGCGCCCGCGGGGAGTATATATTCGGCCTAGGGCGCAGGAGACCAGGCATGGCCGCGAACCACGAACTGTCAGCAACCG
>JBLMYH010000058.1:0-8188 GCA_050258175.1 Hyphomicrobiaceae bacterium | reverse complement strand
GTCATCTCTCAGTTCATGTTGGCGACGCCGCTTTGGGTACTTTATGAGTTGGGGATCATCGTCGCCGCCCTGGTCAGCAAACCCAGACCCGAATCCGAGTCCGAATCGGATTATGCGCCGATGTCCGACTCCGATATGGACGAAGAACTCGACCGTATCGAGGCGGGTCAGGCAGAAGCGCGACCGCGCGAACCAAAATGATGCACCAATAAGGGGCGCTGTATTGCGTTACGCACCGATGTGGGGCACTATCGTTTGCCGCAAAGTCCACCTTTCCTTTTAAATCAGCAGCTTGTAATCCTGGAACATTGTTTGCTTTGATCAGCCGGCGTTCTATTTGGGGGCTGGTGCATGGAAGCGTTGAAATCAGGCAGTGACGTGTTGTTCGTATTGCTGGGCGGCATCATGGTGCTGGCCATGCATGCAGGTTTTGCTTTCCTCGAACTCGGTACGGTGCGCAAGAAGAACCAGGTCAATGCGCTGGTCAAGATCCTCACCGATTTCTCGGTTTCCACCATTGCCTATTTTTTCATCGGCTACAGCATCGCCTACGGGATCAGCTTTTTTTCCAGTGCTGAAGTGCTGTCGGCAAAAAACGGCTATGACCTGGTCAAGTTCTTCTTCCTGCTGACGTTTGCGGCGGCCATCCCTGCCATCGTGTCGGGTGGCATCGCCGAACGCGCGCGCTTCAGTCCGCAGCTGGCGGCTACCTTCGCGCTGGTCGGGGTGGTCTACCCTTTCTATGAAGGCATCGTCTGGAACGGTAATTACGGCATTCAGGATTGGCTGGCGGCCAGCGTCGGCGCCAAATTCCACGATTTTGCGGGTTCCGTGGTGGTGCATGCCGTGGGCGGCTGGATCGCGCTACCCGCAGTGCTGCTCCTTGGGGCGCGGCGCGGGCGTTACACCAAGGATGGCATGATCTCCGCGCATCCGCCCTCAAACATTCCTTTTCTGGCGCTCGGTGCATGGATACTGACCGTAGGCTGGTTCGGCTTTAACGTGATGTCCGCCCAGTTGATCGAGGCGGTTTCCGGCCTGGTGGCGGTGAATTCGCTGATGGCGATGGTGGGCGGCACGCTGGCTGCGCTGGTAGTCGGGCGCAACGACCCGGGTTTCATCCATAACGGCCCGTTGGCCGGTCTGGTGGCGGTGTGTGCAGGTTCGGATCTGATGCATCCGATCGGCGCCCTGGCGACCGGCGCGATCGCCGGCGCATTGTTCGTGTGGATGTTCATGGTGACGCAGAACAAGTGGAAGATCGATGACGTGCTTGGCGTATGGCCCTTGCACGGCCTGTGCGGTGCGTGGGGCGGGATCGCCGCCGGCATTTTCGGCGCCAGGGCGCTGGGGGGCATCGGCGGAGTCAGTCTTGCGGCGCAAGTGATAGGCACGCTGGGCGGTGTGACCATCGCAGCGCTGGGCAGCCTGGTCGTGTACGGCACCCTGAAGCAGGCCGTGGGCCTGCGGCTGGACCCCGAGGCCGAGTTCAACGGGGCCGACCTCAGTATCCATAAAGTGTCGGCGACAGCCGAACGCGAGACCAACTGGTAGGCGGGGGGGCTCTCTAGTTTTCCTGCCGCTGTTTCAGATATCTTCTACGCTCCGCGCGCAGCTGTTCGATTTGACGGTCGATTTGAACCACGTCGGGATGCTGCTCGGTGTATTTCAGCAAGAGCACGGTGCGCTTGATGCGCAGTTCGACCAGCTTCTTGTCGAGGCCAGAGAGATAGGCGTCCGATTTTTTGCCTGGGGAGGGCAAGTCGGGCGTTTCATCGGACTCGGGGGCGCGCGGTTGACGGCCTGCGGCTGCACCTTCTGCCGGTGGTGAGACGGCCTGTTGCACGGAAGCGGGTGTCGCTTGCTGGGGCGCGGGCAGAAAGTGCTCGATAACGATAATTCCGAGTCCGATCAATAGGAATACGCCGATAGGCGCGCCAAATGCCAGCACCCGAAGCAGGCGCGGCACGCGGGTGGAACGCAGGGATGCCGGGGTGGGCGCTGTGGGCGTCAATGAATGGAATGCATTGACCAGGGTACGTGCATCCGGCCGGGCTTCCGGCTTCTTGCTCAGCATGTGCGCCAGCAAACTGACCACGCCGGGCGGAAGTTGTGGGCGCAGTGTGGACGCAGCCACCGGGGCCTCGTTGATCACGCGATATACGATTGCTGGCAGGCTGTCCCCATCGAAGGCATAGTGGCCGGTCAGCATTTCATACAGGACTGCGCCCAGCGAAAAAATATCGGAACGCCCGTCCACCTCGCGCCCCATCGCCTGTTCCGGCGACATATAGCGCGGCGAACCGAGCATTTGCCCGGCCTGGGTGTGATCACTGTTGACGAGATGAGCAATGCCAAAATCGGTCAGCTTGATACGTCCCCGCTGGTCGGTGACGACGACGTTGGCGGGTTTGATGTCACGGTGGATGACGCCATGCTCGTGGGCGAACGCCAACGCCTCGGCCATCTGGATGGCGGTGTCGAGCACCAGATCCAGCGGCATCGGCCCCTTGTTCATGAGGTCGCGCAGCGTCCTGCCAGGCAGGTATTCCATGGCGATGTAGGCGAGCCCGTCGGCCTCGCTTACATCGTAGATAGTCACAATGTTGGGGTGTGACAGACGTCCGGCACTCTGCGCTTCCCGCAGGAAACGCGATTCCGCGTCGGCACCTTCCTGTCGCAACTGTGCGATGGGTACTGTCTTAATCGCCACCGTCCGTTCGATCAGCGGATCGCGCGCCCGGTAAACTGTGCCCATCGCACCCTGGCCGATCTCGTCTAGGATCTCGTAACGGCCTATTTTCATCACGGTAGGAAGGTCAGGTCTGGCATTCCACAATCTGGCCACGAACCGTCCGGCTGTCCGCACCCATCAGATATAGATACCAAGGCATCAGGTCGTCGATGCTTGGCAGGGTCTCGGGCGCCAGCCCGGGATGGGTGCGCGTGCGCAAGGTGGTCGCCACCTGGCCGGGAATCAGGGTATTAATGCGCAGGTTTTCTTCCGAACTGAGCTCGTCGGCCCAGATGTGGGTGAGCGTTTCTAGACCAGACTTCGCCACGGCGTAGCCGCCCCAGTAGGCGCGGGGGTGATGGCCATGGGTCTCACCAGTGAACACGACTGATGCATCAGGGGACTGCTGGAGCAGGGGCAGGCAGGCACGGGTGAGCGCGAATGGCGCAATCAGATTGACGCGCATCAGGGTCTGCCACTGTTCCAGCGTCTGCAAATGCAGCGGGGTGAGGTTGTAGAACTGGTGTGCGCTGTGCAGCAAGCCGTCAAGCCGTTGCAGGTGGTGCGTGATGGTGCCGGCAAGCGTTTCCAGGCTGCGGTCGTCAGCAACCGCAAGGTCATACGGAAACATCGCGGGCTCGGGGCCGCCGGCAGCGACGATTTCGTCGTATACCGCTTCGAGTTTTGCTTCATTGCGCGCGAGCAGGGCGACCGTGGCGCCGTGGCGCGCAAACGCGAGGCTGGCGGCGCGGCCGAGGCCGGAGCTGGCACCGGTAACGAGGATAACGCGGCCTGCGAGCAGGTCAGGGCGGGGGAGGTAGTCTTTCATAGCTGTTCAAGTAAGGTGCGGGCCGATTGTACCCCGCTCCGCGTTGCGCTTTCGAGCGTGGCGGGATAAGGCCCGACAGTGTAATCGCCCGCAAGAAAAATGCGGGGATGCGGGGTGCGCGTAGCAGGACGTGCCATGTCGGGCACGCAGCTATAGGTTGCCTGTTTCTCGACGATGCATTTGCGCCAGCGCGTTGAACCGGGGTCAGTAATCCTTCGCAGTTGCGCTTCGGCCTGATCCAGCCAGTCTGGGGGCAGATTCGTCGCGGCGCTGGCAACAAATGCCAGCAGCCCCGCCTGGTCGTGGCTCTGACCGCGATCGAACACAAACTGCGCCGGGCCATTCGCCAGGGCGAATAGCGGCTTGGGCAGTCGAAAAGCCGAATCGTACTGCACATACGCCGTGGCGATGGGCTGATAAGCATAGCCTGCCACTGCCCGGCCAATTGATTCAAGCGCGGGCACCTGCGCCGCCAGCGCAGGCAGGTGCTGTGGCGCCACGGCGAGGATGACGTGGCTGTAGGCGGAAGTATCGCGATACATGCCCAGCGTGACCGCATCCGGACTGGCATTGAGGGTGGTTACACGACACGCCAGGCGGACTTCGCCACCGAGTTCGCGCACCCGCGCCGCGGCCGGTTCCGGTAGCAGCGCGGTCAGGTTGCGGCGCGGTAGCACCAGATCGCTGTGATCAGCGCGTCCGCCGAACGCGGCGCGGATCACGTCGCGGAAGACCCGGGCACTGGCCTTCTCGGGCGGTGTGTTGAGGGCTGACACGCACAGCGGATGCCACAGCACATCGCAAAGTCTTCGCGGCTGGTTGCGGGTGAGTTGGCTGACGGTCAGGTGATCCGCCGTTTCCGTGTTGCCCAGCAAGGTATGGGCCCAGCGTGCGGCGGCCAGCTTGTCGCCCCAACTCAATCCCCGTGCGCTGAGCAGCCCTGCCAGCAAGTGCAGCGGTGCCGGCAGCCGCGGGCAGGCCAGCCTGAAGTCCGGCGGTTGATCGAGGATGAGAGGAAGGTGCCAAAGACTGTCTTGCTTGGCGACTGGGTGAAGATGGTCAATCAGCCGGAGCGTCTGCTCGTACGCGCCGAGCAGGATATGCTGCCCGTTGTCGAACGACTGGCCGTCGAGTTCGACCGCGCGTGCGCGGCCGCCTAGGGTGCGGCTGGACTCGAACAGCGTGACCGGTACCCCGGCCTCGGCGAGCGTCAGCGCGGCGGCGCAGCCAGCCCAGCCGCCACCCACGACCGCGATCCGGCGCCGATCCAGAACGGCCGTCATGGAAACAGCCAGGTCTTGCTGGCGAGCCACAGCTTGCGCAGCGGCGTGAGCGAGACGCGCGCGCGCAGGACGGGAAATTCGGAACGGCGGATTTCGTCGAGCAAAGTGCGGTAGATCGCTGCCATGACCAAACCCGGGCGTTGCGCGCGCTTGGCGCGGGTGGGCAGTGCGGCAAACGCGCGGTCGTAGCTGGCGAGGGCGCGCTCATGCTGGAACTTCATCAAAGCCTGAAATTCGGGTGTGTCCCGGCCGTTCAGCAGATCGGCTTCGCGTACGCCGAAACGGGACAACTCGTCCTGGGGCAGGTAAATGCGACCGCGCCGCGCGTCCTCGCCGACGTCGCGGATGATATTGGTGAGTTGGAATGCCAGTCCTAGTTCGTGCGCATAGCGGCGGATATCGCGGTCATCCGCGCTGCGCGCGCCGTCGAAGATTGCCGCGGCAATTTCTCCGACTACCCCGGCGACGCGGTAGCAGTAGAGATTGAGCGACTTGAAATCGGCATAGCGCACCTGATCGAGATCCATGGCCATGCCGTCGACGATCTCCAACAGCAGCGCCGGTGGGATGGCGCGCCCCTGAGGGGTGTCGAAGAGCGCGCGGGTCGCTGGGTGCTCCGGCAAGCTGCTGGCGAAACGGCCGATTTCGGCGCGCCACCAGTCGAGCTTGGCCGCCGCTACCCCACGTTCGTGACATTCGTCCACCACGTCGTCAAGCTCGCGACACAGCGCGTAAAAGGCTGTAATCGCGCGTCGCGTGTCAGGCGGGAGGAAGATGAAGCTGTAATAGAAACTGGACCCGCTGGCTGCAGCGCGTTCCTGGCAGTACTGATGAACGTCCATGTTCAAAAGAGTCCGCGTCCGAGCATGATGATCCAATCTTTTTTGGTCAGCACCGGACGGTTGTGGAACACGCAGCCGGGATCGGTGTGGAGCTTGCGCAGGATAGTTTCGCCGCCACGGATGGTCAACCGAAGCTCGAGCCCGATGCGCCCCTTGAGCTGTCGGCCGAGCGGCGCGCCGGCCTGGAGTAATTTGCGCGTACGTTCGATCTGCTTGTGCATCATCATGTGCCACAGGCCACGCGCGTCACCTTGGGCGATCTGCGTTTCACTGATGTGATGCGCCGCCAGTTCGTCCTGTGGCAGATAGATACGGTCCTTGCGGATATCCACTGCGATGTCCTGCAGGAAGTTGATCAACTGGAGGCTGGTGCAAATGGCGTCGGAATAAGCCAAGTGACGCGGGTCGCGGTCGCCATACAGATGCAGCATCAGGCGTCCTACCGGGTTGGCCGAGCGGCGGCAGTAATCCATGACTTCGCCGAAATTCGCGTAGCGCTTTTTTTTCACGTCCTGGGCAAATGCGGACAATAGGTCGCGAAACGGGGAAAGCGGGATGGCGTGCGCCCGAATCGCCACGGCCAGCGGGCCGAATATCGGGTCGTTTGGCGTTTCGCCGCGTTCGATGCGATCCAACTCTGCGTGGAAGGCTGCGAGTTGGGCCAGCCGTTCGGCGGGCGGTGCCTCGCCCTCGTCGGCAATATCGTCCGCGCACCGCGCAAATCGGTAAATGGCTTCCACGGGTCGGCGCAGTCGTCTGGGCAGCAGCCAAGACGCGACAGGGAAATTTTCGTAATGATCGACCGGCACCGGCAATAAAAAATGGAATGGGAATAATGACTTAGGCAGGATGCCGGGCGGGCTTGGGTGACAGCATCGCTTTGATTATATTACACTTATCTGTTGATAGTTTTGCGGCCAAGCCGCGAGAGTGGCGGAATTGGTAGACGCACTGGATTTAGGTTCCAGCGCCGCAAGGCGTGGGGGTTCGAGTCCCCCCTTTCGCACCATCGGCTTATTGCCTCTCACCCAACCTCAATTCAGCCAGGAAGTATTTTGATGCAAGCAAATCTCGAAGTTCTCGAAGGACTAGTCCGTCGCCTGGACATCAGCGTGCCCATGGGCCAGCTGGAAACCGAGGTGCAAAACCGCCTCAAGCGCCTGGCGCGCAACGTTAAGATGGATGGTTTCCGTCCCGGCAAGGCGCCGCTTTCCGCGGTGGCACGTCAACATGGTCCTGGCGTGCGCCAGGAAGTGCTGGGTGAAACCCTGCAGACCCGTTTCAGCGAGGCTGTGCAGGCATACCAGTTGAAGATAGCGGGTTATCCACGCTTTGAACCGAAAACGGGGCAGGCTGACGCGACGGAAATGGCTTTCAGTGCCAGTTTTGAGGTCTATCCTGAAGTGACCATCGGTGATCTGAAAACAGGCAAGATCAGCCGTCCTGTCGTGAGCGTGGGCGAGGCCGACGTGATGAAGACGCTGGAGGTGTTGCAGAAGCAGCGCCGCACTTTCGAATCCATAGACCGGGCTGCTGAGGAAGGCGATTTGGTCAGATTCGATTATCAGGGTACGGTCGATGGTGTGGCGTTCGAGGGCGGCAAGGGCGAGGATTTCACTGCGGTGATCGGCGAGGGTCGTTTGCTGAGAGATTTCGAACAGAGTCTGACCGGGCTCAAGGCGGGCGACCACAAGGGCTTTGATCTCACCTTTCCGGCCGACTATGCCGCCAAGGAGCTTGCCGGCAAGGCAGCGCACTTCGAGGTGCAGGTCAAGGAGGTACGGGCCCCCATGCTGCCGCAGGTTGATGCGGAATTTGCCAAGGCGCTTGGGGTCGAAGACGGTGACGTCGAGAAGCTCAAGGCCGAAGTGAAGTCCAACCTGGAGCGCGAAGCGAAGCGCCGTGTGCAGGTGAAACTGAAAGAGCAGGCGATGGAACTGCTGTTGCAGAAGAGCACGCTGGATCTGCCGCAGAGCCTGGTGGCGATGGAAACCGAGCGCCTTATGAAAATGACGGAAGCGGATATGCAGTCGCGCGGGGTTCAGACCATGAAGCTGACGGCCGATATGTTTACTGGACAGGCTGAACGCCGCGTGCGTCTGGGCCTGATCCTTGCCGAGATCGTGCAGGCGCACAAGTTGGTGGCCCAGCCCGAGCAGATTCGCAGCTTGATCCAGGAGCAGGCGCAAAGCTACGAGGAGCCAGAACAGGTAGTGAAGTGGTACTACCAGAGTCCGGAGCGGATGCAGGAGATCGAGTCCCTGGCGCTGGAAGAGAATGTGGTAGCATGGGTTGCAGGTCAGGCCAAAGTGGAAGACGTGACAACCTCCTTTGAAGATTTGATGGGACGTGCCTGATGCGCATTGATTCTGAACGCAATTTCTTCGAGCCCCAGGGTCTGGGGCTGGTCCCCATGGTGGTCGAGCAGAGTGGTCGTGGCGAACGCGCCTACGACATCTACTCGCGCCTGCTCAAGGAGCGGGTCATTTTTCTGGTGGGT
>JBLMYH010000057.1:0-10606 GCA_050258175.1 Hyphomicrobiaceae bacterium | reverse complement strand
GGCAGCCGCATCCTCGAAGTCCACGGCCAGCGCATGCTCGACTCCAACTACAAGGCCGGCTTCAAGGTCAAGCTGCACCACAAGGACATGGCCATCGTCATGGACAACGCGCAGGAGACCGCGACGCCGCTGCCCGGCGCCGCACTGATCGCGCAGCAGATGAACGCGCTGATGGGCTGTGGCGACAGCGAACTCGATTCGTCGGCCCTCATGCGTGCGCTGGAGCGCCTGACCGGCGACACCAAGTGAGCATCAAGGAACGCATTGTCTTTCTCGATCGCGCCGGGCTGGGCGGCGACGCCTTGCCGATTCCGAATTTCGACCACAACTGGAGCGAATACCCGGCGACCGAAGCGGCCGACGTGGTGCCGCGCCTGTTCTGGGCAACGATCGCCATCACCCACGCCGTCCCGCTTGACATCGAGGTCATCGGCCAACTGCACAAACTCCGCCACGTCGTCGTCACCGGTCCTGCCACGGTCGACGCTGCTGCGTGCAAGGCACGCGGGATTGCGGTGCGGCATCTGCCCGCGAACGATGCGTCGGGGCCGGCTCTAATCTGCTTGCTTGAAACAGCGGTCAGCGAAGCCGATCGCACCCTGTAAGAAACCCATACGCCAGCGATGGCTGGTTGATTGCCCGCGTCATTCATCCGGGATCAAAAATCGTGAATTTCACCGATCCGACCCTGTTCAGGAGACAAGCGCTCATTGCCGGCGAATGGCGCGAAGCCGCCGACGCCGCGACCTTGGCCGTGCGCAACCCGGCCAATGCGGAAATCGTCGGCCACGTGCCCCGCTGCACTGCTGCCGACGTCGAACACGCAATCGAAGCGGCGCACGCAGCCTTCCCCAGCTGGCGCGCGCAGGCCGCGAAAGCCCGGGCGCAACTGTTGCGCCGCTGGTTCGACCTGATGCTGCAACACCGCGACGATCTCGCTGCGATCATGGTCAGCGAACAAGGCAAGCCGCTTGCCGAGGCGCGTGGCGAGATCGACTACGCAGCGAGCTTCATCGAGTGGTTCGCCGAGGAGGCGCGCCGCGTCTACGGCGACGTGGTGCCGTCGCCGTGGGCCGACCGGCGCCTGTTCACGCTGAAGCAGCCGCTGGGGGTGGCGGCGCTGGTCACGCCATGGAATTTCCCCGCCGCGATGCTGACCCGCAAGGCCGGCGCGGCGCTCGCCGCTGGCTGCACGGTGGTGGCCAAGCCCGCCTCACAGACGCCGTTCACCGCGCTGGCCCTGGCCGAACTGGCGAACCGCGCCGGGCTGCCGCCGGGGGTACTGAACGTGGTCACCGGCGACGCGGAAACCATCGGCAAGGTGCTGACCTCCCATCCGCTGGTGCGCAAGGTGTCGTTCACCGGCTCGACCGCCGTAGGCAAGCAACTGCTGGCGCAGAGCGTGGCAACGCTCAAGCACGTCTCGCTCGAACTCGGCGGCAACGCGCCCTTCATCGTGTTCGACGATGCCGACCTCGACGCCGCGGTGGCGGGCGCGCTCGCCAGCAAGTACCGCAACAGCGGGCAGACCTGCGTGTGCGCCAACCGCATATTCGTGCACGAGGCGGTTCACGATGCCTTCGCGCAGAAATTCAGTGCTGCGGTGGCCCGGCTGAAGGTCGGCGAGGGCTTCGAGGCCGGCGTCGAGGTCGGCCCGCTGATCAACGCGCCTGCACTCGCCAGGCTCGAAGCGTATATCGCCGAAGCGCTCTCCCACGGCGCGGCGGTGCTCACCGGCGGGACGCGCCATGCGCTCGGTGGGCAGTTCTTCCAGCCGACGGTGCTGGCCGAGGCCCACCCCGACATGCAGATCTGCCGCAACGAAACCTTCGGCCCCGTCGCATCACTGATCCGCTTTCGCGACGAAGCCGACGTCATCCGCCAAGCCAACGCCAGCGAATTCGGGCTGGCCGCCTATGCCTACACGCGCGACCTTGGCCGCGCCTGGCGGCTGGGCGAACAACTCGAGTACGGCATGGTCGGCATCAACAGCGGCCTCATCTCCACCGCCGAAGCGGCATTCGGCGGCGTCAAGCAATCGGGGCTGGGACGTGAAGGCGGGCGCAGCGGCATCGACGAGTATCTGGAAACCAAGTACCTGAACCTGGGCGGGCTGGGATAAGCCGTTGCGCCTGCTAGGCTGACTGCATGACACCTGCCGCCATGGCTTCTCCGCGCAGCATCAAGATCATCGGCGCCGCCAGCGGCGCCGGCGCGCCCGACCCGGCCTGCAGCGAGGGACCGGACGCGCTGCGCCATTACCAGGTGTTTCACGATACGCCGCTGCAGCATATGGCGTGGGACGCGATCCTGCGCGTGCCGCGGGCAGCGCGTGATACGCCGCTGCATGCGGTCGCAGCGCTCGACGCGCGGCTCGCGGCCGAGGTCGAACGGGTGCTGAAGGCCGGCCATTTCCCGCTGGTGGTGGGCGGCGACCATTCCTGCGCAATCGGCACCTGGAGCGGCGTGCATCGCGCGCTCGCCGACCAAGGACCGGTCGGCCTGATCTGGGTCGACGCCCACATGGACAGTCACACCTTCGCCACGACGCCGAGCGGACAGATTCACGGCATGCCGCTGGCCTGCCTGCTCGGCCACGGCGAGGCGGCGCTTACCGCGATCGACGGCGCGGAGGCCAAGCTGCTGCCCGAACACGTTTGCCTGCTCGGCGTACGCAGTTTCGAGGCCGGCGAGGCCGCACTGCTGCACCGGCTGGGGGTGCGGGTGTTCGACATGGTTGAAATCCGCCGGCGTGGACTGGGCGCGGTGTTCGACGCGGCGCTCGCCATCGTGCGGCGCGGCACTGCCGGATTCGGCGTGAGCGTGGATCTGGATGCGCTCGACCCCGCGGAAGAACCGGGCGTCGGCACACCGGTGCCCGGCGGCCTGCACCGCGCCGAACTGGCCGCCGCGCTGTCGAAGTTACGCGGCGACCCGGCCTTCGTGGCGATGGAGATCGTCGAGTACAACCCGCGCCGAGACCACGGGCACGCAACCGCCGAAGCTGCCGGCGCGCTAGTCAGTGCCATTACGCCGCTGCGACGCTGAGCCGGCCGGTCGTGCGATCCGGTCCGGCGTTCTATTCAGACGCCAGACCGACGAAGGGATTCGCGAGACGCTCGTGACCGAGGGTGGACATTGCGCCATGCCCAGGAACGAAGCGCACGTCGTCGCCGAGCGGGAACAGCTTTTCGCGGATGGCGGCAAGCAGGGCTGCATGGTCGCCGCGCGGAAAATCGGTGCGGCCGATCGAGCCCTTGAACAGCACGTCGCCGACGAAGGCGATGCGCGAATCCGGCTGGTAGAACACCACATGCCCCGGGGTGTGGCCGGGGCAGAGCAGCACGTCGAAGCGGAGAGAACCGACTTCAACCCGGTCGCCATCGTCCAGCCACTGGTCGGGCGTGAACGCCAGCGCAGGCGGGAAGCCGAACAGTTCGGCCTGCTGCGGCAACAGGTCGAGCCAGAACCGATCCTCTCGCTGCGGGCCTACGATGGGGAGGCCGAGCGCCTCGCGCAACTCCGCCGCCGCGCCGACGTGGTCGAGGTGGCCATGGGTGAGCAGGATGCTTTCCAGCGTCAGGCCGCGCTGCGCCACTTCTGCCAGCAGCCGCTCGGCCTCGCCGCCGGGATCGATCAGCGCCGCGCGGCCTGACGCATCCCACACCAGCGAGCAGTTTTGTTGATACGGGGTGACGGGGAGGATGGTAAATTCCATTCTCGCATTATCTGCCGATTCCGCCACTCGCATCCGCCGCCATGCCTTTATGCCCTTCAGGGTACGCACCCGACGCCCTGCTGCTGATCTCCACCCACTGCCCGCACGGCCCGGCGATGCTGTCTGCGCTCGCCGATCTGCTGAAGCAGGGCGTGATCGGCCGGCTGGAGGCGGTCAACCTCGAACAGCATCCCGAGCTAGGGCAGACGCTCGGCGTGCGCTCGGTGCCGTGGCTGCGGCTCGGCCGCATCGAACTCGCCGGGGCGCGCAGTCGCGCCGAGCTCGCCGAGTGGGCGAGCAAGGCCGACAGCGAGGTCGGCATGGCCGACTGGTTCCACATGCTGCTGAAGGAAGGCCAGCTGCCGCGCGCGCAGGCGCTGATCGAAGCCGATCCCGCCCTGCTGGCGGCGGTACTGCCCATCGTCGGCAACGTCGAGGCCAGCCTCAACGTGCGGCTGGGCGCCGGCGTGCTGCTGGAAAACTTTGCCGGCAGCGACACCCTGCGCGCGCTGCTGCCGCGCCTGGGCGAGCTCTCGCAGCACGCCGACGCGCGGGTGCGCGCCGATGCCTGCCATTACCTGGGGCTGACCGGGGATCCCACTGCACGCACGTGGCTGGAGGCGCGCACGGCGGACACGGATGCCGACGTGCGCGAGATCGCGGCCGAGAGCCTGCAGGCCATTTCCGGCTAGACGCGCGACATGTCCGTCCCCGCCGCCTATCTCGGCGTCGTCCTCATCTGGTCGACCACGCCGCTCGCCATCCAGTGGAGCGCGCAGGGCGCCAGCTTCAGCTTCGCGGTGATGGCACGCATGCTGATCGGCCTGGCGGTCTGCCTCGTCCTGCTCGCCGCCACCCGCACCGCGTTCCCTTTCACCCCGGCCGCACGGCGGCTGTATGCGGTCAGCGGGCTGTCGCTGTTCGCGTCGATGCTGCTCACCTACTGGGGCGCGCTGCACATCCCGTCCGGGCTGATCTCGGTGATCTTCGGGCTGTCGCCGCTGGTCACCGGGGTGTTCGCTGCGCTGTGGCTCGCCGAACGCACGCTCACGCGGCTGCGCCTCGCGGGACTCGTGCTGGCACTGGCCGGCCTGTGGTTGATCTTCGGCCAGCCGTGGCCCGGAGACAGCCGCGCCACGCTCGGCACGCTGGCGACCGTGGCCGGCATGTCACTGCAGGCATTGGGGCTGGTGTGGATCAAACGGCTGAACGTGCGCGTCTCGTCGCTTGCGATCACCACCGGCTCGCTCGGCGTGGCCGTACCCTGCTTCGTGCTGGCCTGGGCGATCGCCGATGCCGCGCGGCTGCCGCCCGACGCCACGCTGCGCGCCGGCGCGGCGATCGTCTACCTCGGCATTCTCGGTTCGGTGGTGGGATTCACCCTGTATTACTACATGATCAAGCATCTCGACGCCGGGCGCATCGCGCTGATCATGCTGGTCACGCCGGTGTCGGCGCTGCTGCTCGGCCAGACGCTGAACCACGAACGCATCCCGGGCATCGGCTGGGCGGGCATTGCGCTGATCGGCATGGGTCTGCTGCTGTACGAATGGCAGGCGCTGCGGCAATTGCGGCGGCCGCTTACTTCTTGAACAGGTCGTCGAGCGAAGTGGGGGGTGCCGGTCTGGCGGCTTCGCCATCGGCAGATTGATCCTTGTCGCGCTGGTCTGCGAAAAGCGCATCCAGCGCACTGCGGCCGGGCTGCGCCATCGCCGCGCCGCCGCCCCGATAGGCCTCCGGCCGCGGCACGAACCAGCCGCAATCGTTGGCGCGCGTCTTGTCGGCCACGCGGTCGGCCGCCAGTTCGCGGCACTGGCCGGCGCGGTGCGCGTCGTAGTGGCGGCACAGCTTGCATACGTGGAGGTCGACACGGCAACTGGGGCAGACATCACGGCGCGACAGGGGCAACAGCATCCCGGCCAGGCTGCCGCCGCATTTCCAGCAGACTAGGCTCATGCCCCGGGGCGCTCCAGGTCGGGGGAATCGGGATAGCGCAGGGCGTGGTATTCGAGATCCGCCAGCGCCACCTTCTGCAGCGCCCGCGCATGCGTGGCATCCAGCACCACCGGCGGCGCCATGCCGTCCTCGGCCGCCTCGAGCCAGCGTGCGGCGCACACGCACCAGCGGTCGCCCGCTTTCAGGCCGGGAAAGCCGTACTCAGGAACCGGCGTGACGAGGTCGTTGCCGCGACTCAGCGAATACTGCAGAAACGCATCGGTCATCTGCACGCAGACGGTGTGGCTGCCGATGTCCTGCGGGCCCGTGTGGCAAACGCCGTCACGCACGAAACCGGTCATCGGCGATACGCTGCAGACCTGCAGCTGGCCGCCCAATACATTGCGCGCGTCGCTCACCTTCGTCTCCCGGATTGAATCTGCAAAAAAATAGCACAACTTGCCGCGTCCGCCTCAAGGCAGGCTGGGGTCCTCGAAGGTTGGAGCAGGCTGCATGATGAGCTTGCCGGCTGCCGCCGCGGCGGCGTGGGCGGCCTCGACGTGCTGCAGCAGGCTCGGCGACGCATAGCCGTCGACCGGCAACTGGTGCAGGGCCTGATAGAGCCGGATCGCGGTTTGCGTGCGCGGGCCGGGCAGGCCGTCCGGGGTGCCGACGTCGATGCCCAGTTCATTGAGCGCCTGCTGCAGCGCCTTCATCTGCGCGACGCTGAGCGCCCCCCCCTCCGGCGCACCTGTGGCCAGCGCACTGCCTCCGGCCAGTTGATGCGCCAGCTGCGCCACCGCCAGCGCGTAATTCATCGAGCGGTTCCATTGCATCACCACGTCGAAGTTGTCGAACACCATGAAGGCCGGTCCCTGCGACCCCTGGGGCAGCACGATCGCGGCGCGCCCGGCCACCTCGGGCAATGCGGCCCCATCCGCCGCTTGCACGCCGAGCGCCTGCCATTCGGCCACCGGCAAGCGATGAAACAGCCGCGCCTGCCGCCAGTCGAAATCCTGCGGCAGCCGCACCTCGATCGCCACTGGCTCGTTCGCGCGCCAGCCCGCCCGCTGCAGATAATTGGCGGCCGAATACATGGCGTCGGGCAGCGACTGCCACACGTCGATGCGGCCATCGCCGTCGCCGTCCACCGCATAGGCGCGAAAGGTCGACGGCATGAACTGCATATGGCCCATCGCACCGGCCCAGGAGCCATACATGTCGGCCGCCTTGACGTGCCCCGCATCGATGATGCGCAGCGCGTCGAGCAACTGGCTGCGGAAAAACGCGCTGCGCCGGCCGTCGTAGGCCAGGGTGGCGAGGCTGGTCGGAACGTTGAGGCTGCCCTGCACCGCGCCGTAGTGGGTCTCCAGCCCCCAGAACGCCACCAGCACGGTCTTGGGAACGCCGTATTTCCGCTCGACCGCGTCCAGCAGCGTCGCGTTTTGTTCGATCAGGGCCTGGCCCCGCATCACCTGTGCCGCCGTGACGCGCCGCGCAAGATAGTCGGTAAAGGTTTGCAGGAACTCCGGCTGGCGCTGATCGAGCTCGATCACGCGCGCGTCCGGCGCGAGGCCGGAGAGGGCGGCGTCGAGCGTGGCAGCAGAGATCCCCTGCCTTTGCGCATCCTGACGGAAGGCCGCAAGCCAGCTGTCGAAGTCGCCCTGAGCAAAAGCCGGGCTGGCCGCCAGCGCGGCCAGCAGGACGAGCCGCTTAAGCATGCATCTGCAGCCAGTACTCGAGCAGCGCCAGATGCCACAGTTTGCTGCCCTGGATGCGAGTGTGATGCTGCTCCGGAGCGTCCAGCAGCTTGTTCACATAGCTGCGCTGATACAGCCCGCGTTCGCGGCAGGCCTGTGAGTTCAATATGTCCTGCATGAAGTGCAAAAAATCTCCTCGCACGAATTTGAGCGCCGGCATGGGAAAGTAGCCCTTCTTGCGATCGATCACCGCGTCCGGGATCAATCCGCGGGCAATGGTCTTCAGCACATGCTTGCCCTCGGACGCCAGTTTCAGCTCCGCCGGCATCGAGGCGGCAAGCTCCACCAACGGGTGGTCGAGAAAAGGCACGCGCGCTTCCAGCCCCCACGCCATGGTCATGTTGTCGACCCGCTTCACCGGGTCGTCGGTAATCAGCATGGTGGTGTCCATGCGCAATACCTGATCGATAAAGTCATCGGCGAAAGGTTCCGCCAGATGCGCAGCAATGGTTTCCGCCGTGTAATCGGGGCCCTGGTACGGCGGCGTGGCCAGTTCCAGGAACTCGTCATGGTCGCGGTCGAAATAATGGCGGCGGAAGCGCTCCAGCGCGGTCCCTTCCGTTTCCGCCGCCATGCGCGGGTACCAGAAATAGCCGCCGAACACCTCGTCCGCGCCCTGCCCGCTCTGCACCACCTTGACCGTCTTGCTGACCTGCTCAGCCAGCAGGTAGAAGGCTACCGCATCTTGCGCGAACATCGGCTCGGACATCTGCTCGACGGCTTCGGGCAGGCGGCGCAGAACCTCGCTGTTGGGAATCAGAAATTTGTGGTGACGCGTGCCGTACAGGGCCGCCACCGGATCGGAATATTCGAACTCGTTACCGCGTTCTTCCGGCTGATCCTCGAAACCGACCGAGAAGGTCATCAGGTCGGGCACGCCCTGCTCGGCGAGCAGGGCCACCAGCAGACTCGAATCGAGGCCGCCGGAAAGCAGCACGCCAACCTTGACGTCGGCGATCTCGATGCGCTTTTTCACCGCCCGCCTGAGGCTTTCGTGGATGGCCTCGGTCCATTCTGCCTCGGTTTTCGGCCGGGGCGGCCGCTGCGCCTGCAACGACCAGTATTTCTTGTGGCTGAGCTCGCCGCGCGCATTCACCGTCAAGGTGGTGCCGGGGGCAAGCTTGCGAATGCCGTTGAGGATCGTGCGCGGCGCCGGCACCACCGCATGCAGGGTGAACAGGTGGTGCAACGCCACCGCGTCGATGCCGGTGTCGACATCGCCCGCGGCGATCAGCGCCTGCGGCGTCGAGGCGAAGCGGAAGCGCCGGAGGTCTTCGCTGTAGTACAGCGGCTTGATGCCGAGTCGGTCGCGCGCCAGGAACAGGATCTCGCGATCCCAGATGGCGAACGCAAACATGCCGTGCAGGCGCTCGACGCAGGCTTCGCCCCATTCCAGCCACGCGTGCAGGATGACCTCGGTATCGCCGTCAGAACGGAAAACATGGCCCAGGCCGAGGAGCTCGGCGCGCAGCTCGGGATAGTTGTAGATGGTGCCGTTGAACACCAGCGCGGTGCCGCTGGCCGCATCGACCATCGGTTGGCGCGAGCGCGGCGACAGGTCGATGATCGCCAGCCGCCGGTGCCCCAGGCGCACCGGGCCGTCGGCGTGCTGGCCTTCGGCGTCGGGCCCGCGGCGCGCCAGCTTGGCCAGCATCCGCGCCATCGCCGCCGCATCGGGCGCCGTGTTGTCGAACCGCAATTCACCTGCTATGCCACACATGCCTTTGTCCTCATCAAGCCATCAGCGGCGGCTCGTCCATCAGCGCGATCTGCTCGCGCAGTTCCAGGATGCGCGCCTGCCAGTATTGCTGCGTATTGAACCATGGAAACGCAGCGGGGAAGGCCGGGTCGTCCCAGCGCCGCGCCAGCCAGGCCGCATAGTGGATCAGCCTTAATGTTCTGAGTGCTTCGACCAGATGGAGTTCGCGCGGATCGAATTCCATGAAGTCCTCGTAGCCCTTCAGGATCTCGTTCAGCTGCGCCTGCTGTTCCTCGCGCTCCCCGGACAGCAGCATCCACAGATCCTGCATCGCCGGGCCCATGCGGCTGTCGTCGAAATCGACGAAGTGCGGCCCGGCGTCGGTCCACAGCACGTTGCCGGCATGGCAGTCGCCGTGCAGGCGGATGGTGCGGATTGCGCCGGCGCGTTCATAACAGTGGCTGACGCTGGCGAGGGCATGCTCGACCACGCTGTCCCAGGCGGCAACCAGGTCGGCGGGGAGCCAGTTGCCGGCATGCAGAAAATCGCGCGACGCATAGCCGAAGCTCGCGAGACTGAGTTCCGGCCGGTGCAAGAAGCGAGCCTGTGCCCCGATTGCGTGGATGCGTCCAAGAAAGCGCCCCATCCATTGCAGGGTGGCGGCGCGATCGAACTCGGGCATGCGGCCGCCCTGCTTGGGGTACACGGCAAAACGGAAGCCGGCGTGATGGTGAAGCGTGACGCCCCGCAGTACCAGCGGCGCAACCACGGGAATTTCGTGTGCGGCCAGATCGGCGGTAAAGGCGTGCTCTTCCTGAATCGCCGCGTCGTCCCAGCGTTCGGGGCGGTAGAACTTGACGACTACGGGTGCCGCATCCTCGATGCCCATCTGGTAGACACGGTTCTCGTAGCTGTTCAGCGCCAGCAGGCGGCCGTCGGCCCTGAGGCCGGTGCTGTCGAGCGCATCAAGCGCGCAGTCGGGCGTCAGGGTGGAATAGGGATGGGAAGAATCCGTCATGGGACAGGGCAAAACGGCTATACCTTTAAGGGTACAAGTACCTGAAGGGCATAAGTGCTCAAAAAAACGCAAGGGGATAGATAATGCCTCAAACGCCGCCTGACATTGCATCCGCATGAAGACGAACGACCCGTTCAGCATGGACATCTCCCGCCATATTTGGGAGACCCGTTACCGCGCCGAGGGCGAGGCCGATATCGCCGCCAGCTGGCGGCGAGTGGCGGTGGCGATTGCGCAGGCCGAACGCGACGGGCGCGCGCAGTGGAGTGCGCGCTTCGAGGCGCTGCTGAACGGCTTCCGCTTCCTGCCCGGCGGGCGCATCCTCGCCGGGGCCGGCACCGGTCACCGGGTGACGCTGTTCAACTGCTTCGTCATGGGCGAGATCGCCGACGACCTCGAACACATTTTCGAGGCGCTGAAGGAGGGCGCGCTCACCATGCAGCACGGCGGCGGCGTCGGCTACGACTTTTCCACGC
>JBLMYH010000056.1:0-2785 GCA_050258175.1 Hyphomicrobiaceae bacterium | reverse complement strand
GCACCCGCACCGTGCGCCGGCTCAACGGCCGCAAGCTCGACACCCGCACCTGCCCGGTGCTGTTCGAGGCGCCGATCGCCACCGGCCTGATCGGCAACTTCGTCGCCGCGGTGTCGGGCGGCAGCCTGTACCGCAAGTCGTCGTTCCTGCTGGACAGCCTGGGCCAGCAGGTGTTCGCGCCGCTGGTCACCATCCGCGAGCAGCCCTTCATGTCCGGCGGACTCGGCAGCGCGCCGTTCGACAGCGAGGGGGTGGCCTGCCTCGACCGCGACGTCGTCAAGGACGGCGTGCTGCAGGGCTATTTCCTGTCAACCTACTCGGCGAAGAAGCTCGGCATGAAGACCACCGGCAACGCCGGCGGCAGCCACAACCTGATCGTCACGCCCGGCGAGCACGACCTCGACGGCCTGCTGCAGCAGATGGGCACCGGCCTGCTGGTCACCGAGCTGCTCGGCCACGGCGCCAACATGGTCACCGGCGACTACTCGCGCGGCGCCGCCGGCTTCTGGGTGGAAAACGGCGAGATCCAGTACCCGGTCGAGGAAATCACCATCGCCGGCAACCTCGCCGCGATGTTCAAGGGCATCGTCGCCATCGGCAAGGATGTCGAGCGGCGCGGCTCCAAGCAGGTCGGCTCGATCCTGATCGACCACATGACGGTGGCCGGCAACTGATATGCAGGCTGCAAGCCGCTTCTTCCTCGCGGTTTGCATTTCCCTGCTGCTCGCCGCGTGCGGCCGCGCGCCGACGCTGCCCAAACTCAGTCCGCACGACGTCATCCTCGCCTTCGGCGACAGCCTCACCCACGGCACCGGCGCCAGCGAAGCAACCGCCTACCCCGCCGTGCTGGCCGCGCTCAGCGGCCACACGGTGATCAACGCCGGGGTGCCCGGCGACACCACGGCCACCGGACTGCAGCGCCTGCCCGCCGTGCTGGACGAGTACAAGCCGCGCCTGGTGCTGCTGTGCCTGGGCGGCAACGACATGCTGCGGAAACAGCCTGCGGCCACGACCGAGAACAATCTGCGCCTGCTGGTGCAGACCATCCGCGCCAGCGGCGCCGACGTCGTGCTGATCGGCGTGCCCGAACCCAGGCTGTTCGGCGGCGCGCCGGATTTCTACGCCCGCGTCGCCCGCGACATGAAGCTGCCGCTGGAAGACGAGGTCTTCAACGAGGTACTGAAGGACAACCGGCTCAAGTCCGACCCGATCCACGCCAACGCCGCCGGCTACCGCGTGGTCGCCGAACGGCTGGACGCCTTCCTCAAGCAAGCCGGCGCGCTGTGAAGTCCCTGCTCGCCTTCGCCCGCGGGATCGACGCGCTGACCGAGCGCATCGGCCGCGCCGTCATCTGGCTGGTCCTCGTCGCCACCCTGATCTCGGCAGGCAACGCGCTCGCCCGTTATCTGCTCGGTGAAAGCTCCAACGCCTGGCTGGAAATCCAGTGGTACCTGTTCGGCGCGATGTTCCTGCTGGCGGGGGGCTACACCCTGAAGCACAACGGTCATGTGCGCATCGACATCTTGTACAACCGCCTGGGTACGCGCGGGCAGGCCTGGATCGACCTCCTCGGCGGCCTGCTGTTCCTGCTGCCGATGGCCGGGCTGCTCGTATGGCTGTCGTGGCCGATGTTCCATGAGGCCTGGGTGAGCCACGAGATGTCGCCCGACGCCGGCGGCCTCGTGCGCTGGCCGGTGAAGTTGCTGCTGCCCGTCGGCTTCGCCCTGCTCGCCCTGCAGGGGGTGGCCGAGATCATCAAGCGCATCGGCATGCTCTCCGGCCACCTCGTGCTGCCCCACGAAGCGCCGCAAGAGGAAGTCTGATTTGGGCAACATGGGGCCGCTGATGTTTCTGGGCCTGGTGGCGTTTCTGCTGCTGGGCTACCCGGTTGCCTTCGCGCTCGCCGCCAACGGCCTGCTGTTCGCCGGCATCGGCATCGCCGTTGGGCACTTCGACCTCTCGCTGCTGCAGGCGCTGCCCGAGCGCGTCTACGGCATCGTCGCCAACCCGACATTGCTGGCGATCCCCTTCTTCGCCTTCATGGGGCTGATCCTCGAACGCTCGGGCATGGCCGAGGACCTGCTCGACACCATCGGCCAGCTGTTCGGCTCGGTGCGCGGCGGCCTCGCCTACGCGGTGATCCTGGTCGGCGGCCTGCTGGCCGCCACCACCGGCGTGGTCGCGGCCACCGTCATCGCCATGGGGCTGATCTCGCTGCCGGTGATGCTGCGCCATGGCTACGACAAGCGGCTGGCCACCGGCGTCATTGCCGCCTCGGGCACGCTGGCGCAGATCGTGCCGCCGTCGCTGGTGCTGATCGTGCTGGCCGACCAACTCGGCGCCTCGGTCGGCGCCATGTACAAGGGCGCGCTGCTGCCCGGCCTGATCATGGTCGCACTGTACCTGGCCTATGTGTTCGCCGTCACGCTGTTCCGGCCGCAGGCCGCGCCCGCCCTGCCGGCCAGCGCGCGCACCGTGCACGGCACGGCCCTGCTGCTGCGCGTGCTGACCACGCTGCTGCCGCCGCTGCTGCTGATCTTCCTGGTGCTCGGCACCATCTTCATCGGCGTCGCCACGCCGACCGAAGGCGGCGCGATGGGCGCGGCCGGCGCGCTGCTGCTGGCGCTGGCGCGCGGGCGCCTGTCGCGCCTGCAGCAGCGAGTGGTCGATGTGCCCAAGGGCGTTGCCTTTGCCGGCGAACAGCTGGCCGTGGGGGGCGTGCGCGATGGAAACCGGGTAGCCCAGCTGAAGAAACGCCACCAGGCCCAGAAACATCAGCGGCCCC
>JBLMYH010000055.1:0-3692 GCA_050258175.1 Hyphomicrobiaceae bacterium | reverse complement strand
AAGAAGGCATCGTCCCCGGCGGCGGCGTCGCGCTGCTGCGCGCCAAGGCCGCTGCGGCCGCGGTCAAGGGCGACAACCACGACCAGGACGCCGGCGTGAAGATCGTGCTGCGCGCGATCGAGGAGCCGCTGCGCCAGATCGTCAAGAACTGCGGCGAAGAGCCCTCGGTGGTCGTCAACAAGGTGCTGGAAGGCAAGGGCAACTTCGGCTACAACGCCGGCACCAGCGAGTACGGCGACATGGTGGCGATGGGCGTGCTCGACCCCACCAAGGTCACCCGCACCGCGCTGCAGAACGCCGCGTCGATCGCCGGCCTGATGCTGACCACCGACTGCATGGTCGCCGACCTGCCGGAAGACAAGCAGGCTGCCCCGATGGGTGGTGGCATGGGTGACATGGGCGGAATGGGCGGAATGGGCGGCATGATGTAAGCAAGCCCGGCTGCTTCATACAGTCCGGAAAAGCCCCGCTTCGGCGGGGCTTTTTTCATGGGCGTCCGCCGCGACGAGACTGGCCGGCAGGAGTGATCGATGCCATCATCGCGACTTGTCCGAGCCGACGCCCTCCACGATGTCAGCCGCCCCGCCCCATCCGCTGCGCGCCTTGCGCTCGCGCGATTTCCGCATCTATTTCGCTGGCCAGCTGATCTCCGTCGCCGGCACCTGGATGCAGCAGATTGCGATGGCCTGGCTGGCCTACAAGCTCACCCACTCCGCGTTGGTTCTGGGCCTGCTCGGCTTCGCCAGCCAGGTGCCGATCCTGCTGTTCGCGCCGCTCGGCGGCGTGTGGTCGGACCGCACCGACCGGCGGCGCCTGCTGATGACCACCCAGGCGCTCGCCATGCTGCAGGCGTTGGCCCTGGCCGTGCTGGCCTGGCAGGGCTGGGCCACGGCCGATCTTCTGATCGGGCTGGCCTTCGTCCTTGGCTGCATCAACGCGGTCGACGTACCGACGCGCCAGTCGCTGGTCGTGCATCTGGTCAGCGACCGCAGCCAACTGCCCAATGCCATCGCGCTCAATTCTTTCATGATGAACGCCACCCGCTTCATCGGCCCGGCACTGGCGGGGCTCATCGTCGCCCGGAGCGGGGAGGCAGTATGCTTTCTGCTCAACGCCGCGTCCTATCTGGCCGTGCTGGTCGCGTTGAGCGTCCTTCAAACCCGCCCCGGCCGCGGCATTCCAAAGCCTGCGCTGCACGCCCTCAGGGAAGGCCTCGATTACACGTTCAGCCATCGCGACATCCGGCTGTTCTTGCTGCTGGTCGCGGCCGTCAGCTTCCTCATCACGCCCTACGTGGTGATGATGCCGCTCTACGCCAGCACCGTGCTCGGC
Source organism: Hyphomicrobiaceae bacterium (assembly GCA_050258175.1). Taxonomy (GTDB): domain Bacteria; phylum Pseudomonadota; class Gammaproteobacteria; order Burkholderiales; family Thiobacillaceae; genus Thiobacillus. The sequence goes on along the minus strand of JBLMYH010000055.1, from coordinate 2,360 downwards.
GGCGATGCCCGCACCTTCGGGCTCCTGGTCAGCAGCGCCGGCGCGGGCTCGCTGCTGGCCAGCCTGTTCCTCGCCTCGCGCACCTCAATCGACGGCCTGGCCCGACGGGTGACGCTGGCCGCCATTCTGGCGGGTGCGGCGCTTGCACTGTTCGCCCTCAACAGCGTTCCGGTGTTCGCCTACCCGATCCTGATGGCGCTGGGATTTTCCGTGGTGCTGGTGGCCGCCGGCAGCAACACCCTGCTGCAGAGCTGGGTCCGCGACGACATGCGCGGGCGGGTCATGGCCATCTTTTCCGTGGCCTTTCTCGGCATCGCGCCGCTCGGCAGTCTGGCAATGGGCAGCCTGGCCCACGCCCTCGGCACCCGTCCCGCGCTGTTCCTGTTCGGCACGCTCACCATCCTCGCCGGACTGGCGCACCGCACTCGCCGGGATCCGGCAGCGGGAGCATGATGCAATCGTCGCGCGGCACGCCGCATGACGGGCGCTTCGACGGAGCTTTCCTGGGTGGGCTGCCGGTCGAAGGCCGACGCCTTGCGGAACGCGCTTGCACCTGACGATAATGGCCCACAAACCAGAATACATACCGGAGGGGAATCGATGTCGGAGGCAGCCAATTCGCTGGTTCAGGCCACCGTTGATCACCTGAGCCAGTTCGCGCCGTTTGACCAGATGACACCTGAACATCTGCTGTGGATGGCCCGCAAATTGACGCTGGGCTATTTTGCGCAAGGCGAAGTCATCCTCTCGCCCGAGCAGGCCGACCCGGTCCCGTTTCTGATCATCAAGCAGGGGGTGGTGCAGGGCGAGCAAGGCGTTGCGCAAGCACAGACGGACAGTGCCTGGCTCGAACTGCATGAAGGCGAGTGCTTCCCGCTGGGCGCGCTGCTCGCCAGCCGGCCCGTCACCAGCGTCTACCGCGCCAGCAGCGATGTCTTCTGCTACGTCTTGCCGGCCGAGGACTTTCTGCAGCTGACCCGCCTGAGCGAAGCCTTCTACGATTTTTGTACCCGCCGCATCGCCAATCTGCTGGAGCAGTCGAAACACCTCATCCAGGCGGGCTATTCCAAGGCCAGCGCGGAGCAGCAGCCGATGAGCAGCAGTCTCATGTCCGTCATCCGGCGCGAGCCGGTGACCTGCTCCCCTGACAGTTCCATCAGGCAGGCGCTGCAGCGGATGGAGGACCACGGCGTGGGCGCCATGGTTGCGGTGGACGACCAGATCCCCAGGGGCATCCTCACCCTGCACGATGTCTTGAGCCGGGTGGCGCTGACCGAAGCCGACCTCGACCAGCCCGTCATCGGCATCATGAGCACCGACCTCGTCACCCTGCCGCCCCATGCGGCCGTTCATGAGGCTGCGCTCGCGATGGCCAGGCAGGGCATCCGCCATGTGCTGGTGACCGATAACGAGCGCCTGGCCGGCGTGGTATCGGAAAAGGATTTGTTCAGCCTGCAACGCATCGGCCTGAGCCAGATCAGCAACGCCATTCGCCACGCGCCCGATCTGGCATTGCTCAAACAATGCGCACGCGACATCCAGCAACTGGCTCGCAACATGCTGGCCCAGGGCGTAGCGGCCGAGCAGCTGACCCAGATCATCACGACGCTCAACGATCTCCTGACCACGCGCATCATCGAACTGGAACTGCAGGACAGTCCGGTTCGGGACATCGAATTCTGCTGGCTGGCCCTGGGCTCCGAGGGTCGCTTCGAGCAGACGCTCAACACCGATCAGGACAACGGCATCATCTTCGCGCCGAATGACGACGCAGACCCGGCCGCGCTGCGCGCGGTGCTGCTGCCGTTCGCCAAACGGATCAACCTTGCCCTTGCGGAATGCGGCTTTCCGCTGTGCGGCGGCGACGTCATGGCGTCGAATCCGAAATGGTGCCTGTCGCTCGGGGAGTGGCAGGCGACCTTCGACACCTGGATTTACCACGGCGCGCCGATGGATCTGCTGCACTCGACCATCTTCTTCGATTTCCGCCCGCTCTATGGGGCGACCCACCTCGGCACGGCACTCCGCGAATGGTTGCAGAAAGCCGCACCGAAGACCTCGCGCTTCCTGCACCAGCTTGCCGTCAATGCGCTGCGCAACCGCCCTCCCCTCGGCATGGTGCGCGATTTCGTGACCGGCGAAGACCACGCCATCGACCTCAAGATGAATGGCATCACGCCCTTCGTCGATGCCGCGCGCATCTACTGCCTGGCGGTCGGCGGCGCGCAGACCAACACGCTGCAGCGCCTGCGGGAAATCGCGGCGCCGCTGAACCTCAGCAAGCGCGATGTCGACGCCTACTGCGAAGCCTTCCTGTTCATCCAGCTGCTGCGTCTGCGCCTGCACCATGGGCAGAGCGA
>JBLMYH010000054.1:0-5221 GCA_050258175.1 Hyphomicrobiaceae bacterium | reverse complement strand
TCGCTACAAAACCGGTGTCAGCATCAGCCAGGTCACGCTGCAGAACATCCAGCCGCCCGAACAGGTGCAGGCCGCGTTCGACGACGCGGTAAAGGCGAGTCAGGATCGCGAGCGCCTGAGGAACGAGGCTGAAGCCTATGCCAACGATGTGGTGCCACGTGCCAGCGGCCTGGCATCACGTCTCAAGGAGGAGGCCGACGGTTACAAGCAGGCCGTGATTGCCAATGCCGAAGGTGACGCCAGCCGCTTCACGCAGATTAACGCCGAATACCAGAAGGCACCGCGGGTTACGCGCGAGCGTATGTATCTCGACACCATGCAGACCGTGATGAACAACACCAGCAAAGTGGTGGTGGACCAGAAAGGCGGCAACAGCCTCTTGTATCTGCCAATCGACAAATTGCAGCAGATTGTCAGCCAGCCGGCGGACAGTAGCGCGCCGGACGTGCTGTCGCAGCCACTGCCGCCCACGACGACGGCCCCCGCGCCCGTGGATCTGCGCTCGCGCGATGCCTTGCGCAGCCGTGATCGGGAGGACCGCCCATGAACAAGCGTCTCGGGCCCGTCCTGGTTGCCCTGATTGTGTTGCTGTTGGTATTGAGCGGCAGCATGTTCACCGTCGACCAGCGCCAGAACGCCTTGGTGTTCCAGTTGGGCGAAGTGGTGTCGGTGAAAACCAAGCCCGGCCTCTACTTCAAACTGCCGCTGGTACAGAATGTCCGCTATTTCGATACGCGCATCCTGACGCTGGATGCGGCCGAGCCGGAGCGCTTCATCACCTCGGAAAAGAAAAACGTGCTCGTTGATTCGTACATCAAGTGGCGCGTCATCGATGCCAAGCAGTTCTATGTGTCGGTCGGCGGCGACGAAACGCGCGCGCAAATCAGGCTGGGCCAGACCGTCAATGACGGGCTGCGCGCCGAGTTCGGCAAGCGCACGATTCATGACGTGGTTTCGGGCCAGCGTGATGAGGTCATGAACCTTATTCGCGCCAAGGCGGACCAGGATGCGCGCTCGATCGGCGTGCAGGTGGTCGACGTGCGCATCAAGCGGGTCGATCTGCCGGAAAGCGTGTCGGAAAACGTCTACCGCCGCATGGAAGCCGAGCGCAAGCAAGTGGCCAACGAACTGCGCTCGACCGGCGCGGCCGAAGCGGAAAAGATCAAGGCTGATGCCGACAGGCAGAAGCAGGTGATCGTCGCCAACGCCTACCGGGACGCCCAGCGCGTCAAGGGCGAGGGCGACGCCAAAGCCTCGGCGGTCTACGCGGCCGCGTATGAAAAGAATCCGGAGTTCTACGCGTTCTACCGCAGCATGCAGGCCTACCGTGACAGCTTCAAGAGCAAGAGCGACGTGATGGTGCTCGACCCCAGCGCTGACTTCTTCAAGTACATGAAGAACCCGCGTGCCGCCGGTGGTAAATGACAGGGTCCAACTGGCTGGCTGCAATCGGCCTGATGTTGGTGATTGAGGGTATTCTGCCGTTTGCCGCGCCTGCTGTGTGGCGCAGCGGCTTTCGCAGGATGCTCGAACTCAACGACGGCCAATTGCGTTTCATAGGCGCTGCCTCGATGTTGGGCGGCGTTTTTTTGTTGATGATGCTGAACTGATGTGTTGAACTGAGATGACCGCCTGGTTGCTCCCTGAAAATGTAGAAGACGTCCTGCCGCCGCAAGCCTGGCGCATGGAAGACATGCGGCGTGCGCTGCTTGACTTGTTCCGCAGCCGCGGCTACCTACTGGTGATCCCGCCCCTGATGGAATATGTCGATTCGCTGCTGACTGGCGTCGGTGCCGACCTCGACCTCAAGACCTTCAAACTGGTCGACCAGCTATCCGGTCGGCTGATGGGCGTGCGTGCCGATATCACGCCGCAGGTGGCGCGCATCGACGCGCATCTGCTGGCGGCCAACGCGGTGAACCGCCTGTGCTATGCGGGCAGTGTGTTGCACACCCAGTCCGATGGCTTCCACCGCTCGCGCGAGCCGATCCAGATCGGCGCGGAGTTGTACGGCGAGGCCGGGGCCGATGCGGATCTCGAAATCCTCACGCTGATGCTGCAGGGCCTCAGCGCCTGCGGCGTGAAGACGCTGCAGCTCGACATCGGCCACGTCGGCGTCTACCGTGCGCTGGCGCAGGAAGCTGGTCTCTCCGGCGACATCGAGCATCAGCTGTTCGGTGCATTGCAGGCCAAGGACAGCAGTGCCGTCGCGGTGTTGACCGCAGGCCTGCCCGCTGCGCTGCGCGATGCCTTTGCTGCGCTGCCGCAACTGTATGGCGACCGCGGCGTGCTGGTCGAAGCGCGTGCGCGTTTGCCGCAGCTTACGGCGATCGAGGCCGCCCTCGACACCTTGGAAGTACTCGATCGGGGTCTGGCAGGTGTCGAAGCAGCCTATGATCTGGCCGAACTGCGCGGTTACGGCTACCACAGCGGGGTCGTGTTTGCCGCCTACACCGGCGGGCGCAGCCATGCGATTGCGCAGGGCGGGCGCTACGACGAGGTGGGGCGGGTGTTCGGCCGGGCGCGTCCGGCCACCGGTTTCAGTCTGGATTTGCGCGAGCTGGTCATTGCCGGCTCGGACACAGAATAAAAGGGGAATTGCACCATGGCAGCAAAAAACGTCGTCGTCATCGGTACCCAGTGGGGCGATGAAGGCAAGGGCAAAATCGTCGACTGGCTGACCGACCGCGCGCAGGGCGTGGTGCGCTTCCAGGGCGGACACAACGCGGGCCACACGCTGGTTGTCGGCGGCAAGAAGACGGTGCTGCACCTGATTCCGTCGGGCATCCTGCGTGACAATGTCACCTGCTACATCGGTAACGGTGTGGTGCTGTCGCCGGATGCGCTGCTGGAAGAAATGGACATGCTGATCGCGGCCGGCGTGGACGTGGCGAGCCGCCTCAAACTCAGCGAAGCCTGCCCGCTCATCATGCCGCACCACATCGCGCTCGACCGCGCGCGCGAGATCGCCAAGGGCGCCGGCAAGATCGGTACCACCGGGCGCGGCATCGGCCCCGCCTACGAGGATAAGGTCGCGCGCCGTGCCCTGCGCCTGCAGGACATGTTCCACCGCGAGCGCTTTGCCGCCAAGCTCGGCGAGGTGCTCGACCACCATAACTTCATGCTGAAGAACTACTACAAGGCCGAGGTGGTGAGCTTCAACCAGACGCTCGACAGCATGATGGCCATGGCCGAACGCCTCAAGCCGATGGTGGCCGACGTGCCGCGCAGCCTGTACGAAGTCAACAAGGCGGGCGGCAACCTGCTGTTCGAGGGCGCGCAGGGCACGCTGCTGGACATCGACCATGGCACCTACCCGTTCGTCACCTCGTCCAACTGCACCGCAGGCGGCGCGTCGACCGGCGCGGGCGTGGGCCCGAACACCCTGCATTACGTGCTCGGCATTACCAAGGCCTACACGACGCGTGTCGGCTCCGGCCCGTTCCCGACAGAACTGTTCGACAACGTCGGTCAGTACCTCGGCGAGAAGGGGCATGAATTCGGTGCCACCACCGGGCGTGCGCGCCGTTGCGGCTGGTTCGACGCCGCCGCGCTGAAACGTTCGATCCAGATCAACGGCGTGTCCGGCCTGTGCGTGACCAAGCTCGATGTGCTGGACGGACTGGAAACCGTGCGCGTGTGCGTCGGCTACAAGATCGACGGCGAGAACTGCGATATCCTGCCGGTGGGCGCGGAGTCGATCACCAACGTCGAGCCGATCTACGAAGACCTGCCGGGCTGGAGCGATTCGACTGTGGGGGTGCAGGAGTTCGACAAGCTGCCGCAGAAGGCGCAGACCTACCTGAAGCGGATGGAGGCCTTGTGCGAGGTGCCGGTGGACGTGGTGTCGACCGGACCGGACCGGGTGGAGACGATCGTGCGTCGTCACCCGTACGAGGCTTAATGTCTAAAATAAGCAGCACAAAAGTAAAAAGCCGACACGAGGTCGGCTTTTTACTTACAGCGTTTGGTGCCCAGAAGAGGACTCGAACCTCCACAGTGTTGCCACCGCTAGGACCTGAACCTAGTGCGTCTACCAATTCCGCCATCTGGGCAATGAAGGCGCGCATTTTAGAGAGCACGGAATAAATTGTCAACGAAGATGACCTCAAAAAAATCGCGCAGCCGCGCAAGCAAACACAAAATCCCGGCAATCCGCCTGGCCGATCCGTTCTACGAGCGCGAGGTCGAGCGCTACGAGTCGCCGTTGCCGAGCCGCGAATACATCCTGCAGCTAATCACCGAAGCGGGCTGCCCGGTCGATGTCGACGCCTTTACCGAGCAACTGCACATCACCGAGGCGGAGCGCGACCTGTTCCAGCGCCGCCTCGGCGCGATGCAGCGCGACGGCCAGTTGATGCTCAACCGCAAGCGCCAGCTGTGCCTGCCGGACAAGCTGGACCTGATCAAAGGGCGGGTCGAAGGCCATCCCGATGGCTTTGGCTTCGTGGTGCCGGAGGAGGGCGGTGACGACCTGTTCCTGTCGCCCAAGGAAATGCACCGCGTGCTGCACGGCGACAAGGTGCTGGTGCGCGTCGCCGGCTTCGACAAGCGCGGTCGGCGCGAGGGCAAGATCGTCGAGGTTCTGGAACACGTCAACCAATTCGTCGTCGGGCGCTACTATCTGGAAGGCGGCGTCGGTTTCCTGATCGCGGAGAACCGCCGCATCAATCAGGACATCCTTGTCCCGGCCGAAAACGCGGGCGCCGCGAGATCCGGCCAGGTCGTCACGGTGGAAATCGTCACCCAGCCCGGCGCGCATAACGAAGCGGTAGGCCGCGTCACCGAGGTGCTCGGCAGCTTCACGGGCCCCGGCATGGAAATCGAGATCGCGCTGCGCAAGCACGACCTGCCCTACGTGTTCCCTCCCGACGTCGAGGCGCAGGCGTCCAAACTGCCGGGCAAGGTGCAGAAGAAGGACATGGCCGGCCGCGAGGACATCCGCCATCTGCCGCTCGTCACCATCGACGGCGAAACTGCGCGCGACTTCGACGACGCAGTGTACTGCGAGCCGCTCGGCCGCAGCGGCTACCGGCTGGTCGTCGCGATTGCCGACGTCAGCCATTACGTCAAGCCCAAGGATGCGCTCGACAGCGAAGGCTTCAACCGCGGCAACTCGGTGTACTTCCCGCGTCGCGTGATTCCGATGTTGCCCGAGGCGCTGTCGAACGGCCTGTGCTCGCTCAACCCGCAGGTCGACCGCCTGTCCATGGTGTGCGAC
>JBLMYH010000053.1:0-21324 GCA_050258175.1 Hyphomicrobiaceae bacterium | reverse complement strand
CCGCTAGAAAAGGGGGAATCCGGCATCGCAGTGCTATGCTTTCCGCGCACCACAATTTCAACCGATTCCAAATGGAGGATGTCTATGCGCGCTACCCCGTTCCTTTTCAACATTCTTGGCGCGGCGCTGATCACGGCGGGTGCCGTCAGTGCCCACGCAGCGACAGGTGCTTTCTACGATCCGTCCAACGTCGCCAGCCCGACCGGAAAGACGTCCGGTTATGAGCTCTTTGGCACCATAGGCTGCCCGGGCCGCCAGCTCCTCGATGCGGCGTGCCCCAAGCCGGTTGAAAAGGACAGCGACGGCGATGGCGTGGTCGACAGCAAGGACAAGTGCCCCAACACCCCGGCGGGGCGCAAGGTGAACGCCGATGGATGCGAGTTGGACAGCGACGGCGATGGCGTCGTCGATGCCCTGGACAAGTGTCCCGACACGCCCGCGGGCCGCAAAGTCAATGCGGACGGCTGCGAAATCGACAGCGATGGCGACGGCCTGGTGGACGGCGTGGACAAGTGCCCGACCGTGTACGCCAAGACCGCGGACGGTTGTCCGCCGCCGGTGGCCGCAGAACCGGCACCTGTGGCACCGAAGAAACTGGTGCTGGAAGGCGTGAATTTCGACCATGACAAGGCAACCCTTCGCGCGAACGCTTTTCCCATGCTCGACCAGGCTGCCGCGAGCTTGAAGGACTGGGGCAACGTCAAGGTGGAGGTTGCGGGTTACACCGACAGCAAAGGCAATGCCAAGTACAACCTCAGACTCTCGCAGCGCCGTGCCGAGGCTGTCCGCGCCTATCTGATCAGCAAAGGCGTCTCGGCCGACCGCCTGACGGCCAAAGGCTATGGCGAATCCAGGCCTGTTGCCAGCAACGCGACCGAGGAAGGCCGCTTCAAGAATCGTCGGGTTGAGTTGGTCCAGCAGAAATAAGGCAGCGCCGCCACGACGGGAAACGGGGGCTTCGGTCCCCGTTTTTTTCTCGTTGCTAGGCAGGCCGCCTTTTTCGCATGACCGCAGGCGCTAGGCTTTATACTTGGCGCGCGTCTTGCACATGTGCTTTGCAAGACGCGTTACGACCCGGACCGACAAGAATGCATTCAACGCTTGAAATCCTGATCCTTGCAGCGGGGAAGGGCACCCGCATGCGCTCCAATCTGCCCAAGGTGCTGCACCGGCTGGCGGGCAAACCGCTGCTCGCGCATGTCGTCGCCACTGCGCATGCTCTCGGCGCGGCCCAGGTCTGCGTGGTGTATGGCTTCGGCGGCGACGCAGTGCCGCAGGCGATGGCTGACGACAGGCTGACGTTCGTCCTCCAGGCCGAACAGCATGGCACTGGCCACGCAGTGAAGCAGGCGCTGCCGCTCTTGGCAGACGACAGCGTGACGCTGGTGCTGTATGGCGACGTGCCGCTGACGCATACCAGCACCTTGCAGCCGCTGGTGGCCGCCGCGCTGGCGGGCAAACTGGGGCTGCTGACCGTCAACCTGGCGCAGCCCGACGGCTATGGCCGCATCGTGCGCGATGCCGCTGGCCGGGTGCGACGGATCGTCGAACACAAGGATGCGACGACCACCGAGCGGGCGATTCATGAGGTCAACACCGGCATCCTCGCGGTGGCGACGCGCCACCTCAAGCGGTGGATTGAGGAGCTGAAGAACGACAATGCGCAGGGCGAGTACTACCTTACCGACATCATCGCGCTCGCGGTGCGGGACGGGGTGGGTGTGGACACCTATCAGCCCGGTTTCGAATGGGAAGTCCTGGGGGTGAACAGCAAGGCGCAACTGGCCGAGCTCGAACGCATCCACCAAGGCGAGATCGCCCAGTCGCTGCTCGACGCAGGCGTCACCCTGATGGATCCGGCGCGGCTCGACGTGCGCGGTACGCTGAACTGTGGCCGCGACGTCGCGATTGATGTCAACTGCGTGTTCGAGGGGCACGTGGAGCTGGGCGATGGCGTGCAAGTGGGCGCCCACTGCGTGTTGCGAAACGTCAAGGTCGCGGCCGGTACGCGCATCGACGCCTTCACCCTGATCGACGACGCCGAGATCGGCGAAGCCGGCCGACTCGGCCCCTTTTCGCGTATCCGGCCGGGTACGAAACTGGCGCGCGATGTCCACGTCGGTAACTTCGTCGAGATCAAGAACAGCCGGATCGACGACGGTTCCAAGATCAACCACCTGTCCTACGTCGGCGACACCACGATGGGCAAGCGGGTCAACATCGGCGCGGGCACCATCACCTGCAATTACGACGGCGCCAACAAGCACCGTACCGTTATCGAGGACGACGTCTTTGTCGGCTCCGATACGCAGCTGGTGGCTCCGATCACCGTCGGCCGGGGCGCAACGCTGGGCGCGGGTACCACGCTGACGCGGAACGCCCCCGCTGGTGAATTGACTTTATCGCGGGCGAAACAGCTCACCGTCAGCGGCTGGACGCGCCCGGTCAAACGGAAGAAGGAAGGCTAACTATGTGCGGCATCATCGGCGCGGTGGCACAGCGTAACGTTGTCCCGATCCTGCTCGAAGGTCTGCGGCGGCTGGAATACCGTGGCTACGATTCGGCGGGCCTCGTCACCATCGACGGCGGGCTCAAGCGGGTGCGCAGCGTCGGCCGCGTAGCCGGTCTGGCCGAGGCGTGTGCCGCGCGGCAGGTGCACGGCAATCTCGGCATTGCGCACACCCGTTGGGCCACACACGGGGCGCCGTCGGAAGCCAATGCGCATCCGCATGTCAGTGGCCACCTCGCAGTGGTGCATAACGGCATCATCGAAAACCACGAAGCCTTGCGTAAGCGCCTGCAAGCGGACGGCTTTGTCTTCACCTCGGAAACCGATACCGAGGTCATCGCGCATCTGATCGACCTCTATTACCGCCAGTCGAAGGACCTGCTCGCGGCTACCCGTGCCGCGATGGCTGACCTGGAAGGCGCCTACGCGATTGGCGTGGTGAGCGAAGACGCGCCCAATCGTCTGGTGTGCGCGCGCAAAGGCAGTCCGCTGCTGATCGGCCTGGGAATCGAGGAAAACTTCATCGCCTCCGACGTCTCGGCACTGTTGCCGGTGACCCAGCGCGTGATGTATCTGGAAGATGGCGACGCCGCCGATATTGGCCTGCTGGCGCTGACGGTCGTCGACGCTGCCGGCAACAAGGTCGACCGCAGCGTGCACATTTCGGAACTGTCGGCTGACATGGCCGAGCTCGGCAATTACCGCCACTTCATGCAGAAGGAGATCCACGAGCAGCCGCGCGCGCTCACCGATACGCTGCTGAGTGCCGTGGGCCAGGACCGGGTGCAGCCGGAATGGTTCGGCTTCGATGCCGCCGAGGTGCTCGGCCAGATCAACGCGGTGACCTTCCTCGCCTGCGGCACCAGCTACCATGCGGCGAAAGTCGCCACGTACTGGCTGGAGGAGGTCGCGGGAATTCCCGCCTATGCCGAGATCGCCAGCGAATACCGATATCGCACCAGCGTGCCGAATCCCGACGCGCTTATCGTCACCATCTCGCAGTCGGGAGAAACCGCCGACACGCTGGCGGCGCTGAACCATGCCATCTCGCTTGGTCAGGACAAGACGCTGACGATCTGCAATGTGGCGGAGTCGGCGCTGACTCGCGTGTCGCGCCTCAAATTTCTCACCCGCGCCGGGCCCGAAATCGGCGTTGCCTCGACCAAGGCCTTCACTACCCAATTGGCCGCCCTGTTCCTGCTGACCCTGGTGCTGGCCAAGCTGCGCGGGCGCTTGACGCCCGAGCAGGAGATGGCCCACCTCGCCGCACTGCGCAGCTTGCCGAACACGCTGCAGCAGGTGCTGGCGCTGGAGCCGCAGGTCGAAGCCTGGTCGCAGCGCTTCGCCAACAAGCATCACGCGCTGTTCCTCGGCCGTGGCGTGCATTACCCGATCGCGCTCGAAGGCGCGCTGAAGCTGAAGGAGATTTCCTACATCCATGCCGAAGCCTACCCTGCGGGTGAACTCAAGCACGGCCCGCTGGCGCTGGTCGACGAAGACATGCCGGTGATCGCCATCGCACCCAACGATCAGCTGATTGAAAAGCTGAAGTCGAACCTGCAGGAAGTGCGGGCGCGCGGCGGCGAGCTGTACGTGTTTGCCGACGGCGACGTGCATATCGAGGAAACGGCTTTCGTCCATGTCATCCGGCTGCCCGGCGGCAGCAACGGCGCCCTCTCGCCGATCCTGCATACCGTGCCGCTGCAGTTGCTGTCGTATCACGTGGCCTTGCAGAAGGGCACCGACGTCGACAAGCCGCGCAATCTGGCAAAAAGCGTTACCGTGGAGTAACCGTAATCATGCGGTACAAAAAAAAGCGCGGCTCGATGGCCGCGTTTTTTTCGTGGACAGGTTGTGCTGCCTAGTGCCGCTTGCGGTCTTCCTTCAGCGCCAGGGTGGCGACCTGGACGCGGTTGCGCAGGCCGAGCTTTTCCATGATGTTGCGCAGGTGGTTGCGCACGGTGTTTTCCGACAGGGTCATCTTGTAGGCGATGGACTTGTTGGAGAGCCCTTCCTTCACCTGGTCGACGATTTCCATTTCGCGTGCGGTCAGCGCCGAGAGCGCGCTGTTGCTGAGCTCCCCGCGCGCCATCTTCTGCATGATGTTGAGCGGGAAGCTACTCTGGCCGTCGCATACGCTGCGGATGGCGGCCAGCACCTGGTCGGGGTCGCTGGATTTGACCACATAGCCGTCGACGCCGGAGGAGATGGCTTCGGAGATCTCCTCGTCGGAGTCGGCGATGGTGAGCATGATGACCTTGATGCCCAGGTCACGCAGGTCGGAAACCAGATCCAGACCGTCGGCATCCGGCAGCGAGCGGTCGAGCAGCGCCGCGTCGGCCCGATTGCCGGCTTCGATCCAGGCGCGCAGTTCGGCGGCGTTGGCCAACTGCGCGGTGAGGCGCAGATCCGGTTCCTGCTGGATATAGCCCGCAACACCCATGCGCAGGAGCGGATGGTCGTCGATCAGGATGATGTTCAAGGGGACAGCCATTGTCTCTCCGGGCAAGCTCATTGATGCGTATTATGTCGGCAGATCGCGCGGCTTGCGCGGTGCTTTCTCGAATACCGCATCATAGACCGGAATGGGAAGCCATTTCAGCAGGAACGCCACCCAGGCCATCTGCCAGGGAATGACCGTGTAACGGCGGCGCCGGGCGATGCAGTTGGCTACTTTGGCGGCGGCGGTGTCCGCGCTCATCCTGAACGGCATGGCATACGGATTGACCTGCGTCATGGGGGTGTCGATGTAGCCGGGGGCCACCGTGACCACCGCAATGCCCCGTGCTTTCGATTCGAGCCGCAAGGCCTCGAGATAGGCCGTTGCCGCCGCCTTCGATGCCGAATAGGCGCCGCCGCCCGGCAGGCCGCGAACCCCGGCTACGCTGGAAATGCCACACAGAACCCCGCCTGCCGGCATGACGCCGATAAAGGGCTGGAAGGTGTGCACCAGCCCCAGCACGTTGGCATCCATCACCGCGCGGAACACGGCGGCATCCTCGGCGATTTCGGTGAGCGTGCCGACGCTGATGCCGGCGGCGGCGATGACGATGTCGGGCACGCCGACCGCGCGCACAAAGTCAGCGGCGGCCTGTTGCATGGCGGCAGCGTCACGCACGTCAGCCCGATACAGCCGCGCATCCAGCCCCGCAGCGGTGTCCTGCAAGCGGTCCAGGCGGCGTCCCGCCAGTCCCAACTGCGCGCCTGCCGCGCCGTAATGCCGTGCCAGGGCCGCGCCGAGACCGGAACTGGCCCCGGTGATGAAGACCCGCAACGGCATATTCAAGACCCTGCGCCGGGTGGACGACGATGGCTTACTTCGCGTGCTTCTTGCCGCTGCGTTCGGCGCGTGCCTTGACGATCAGCTGATCGAGGACTTCGAACAGGCGCGGTTCGCTGCCGCCAGTCATCGACTCCGAGGTCGTGTATTTGCCATCGATGACGAAGGACGGCACCCCCATGATGCCGTAGGTCGTGGCAAGCCGTGCGCCCTGCATGGCCTTGGACTGGGTCGAGAAGGAATTGTAGATGCTTTCGAATTTCTTGCGGTCCACACCCTGTTTCGCGACCCAGTCGCCGAGTACCGCCGGGTCGTTGAGGTTGAGGTTGTCGACATGGTAGGCGTCGAACACCTTGTCGTGCAGGCGGTCCAACAGGCCCATCTGCTGCAGCGTGTAATAGATTTTCGCGCCCGGCATCCAGTCGTTGCGGAACACGGCCGGGATCCGGCGAATCTCGGCATCCTTGGGCAGCTTCTTCAGCCATGCATTGAGGCCGGGCTCAAGCTGGTTGCAATGCGGGCAGCGATACCAGAAGAATTCCAGCACCTCGATCTTATTGCCGGTCGCGACCGGCTGCGGCAGGCTCACGCGGGCGTAATCGTGACCTTCGAACACCTCTTCGGGCGCGGCAAAGGCAGACAAGGACAATACAGCGGCGGCAAATAGAGCCAATGCACGAGTAAACATCAAGGTGTCTCCTGTTTGGTGGGAAGTTCTTTGACCAGCGTGACCTGGATATTGTTCTGCGTGAGCAGGGTGCGGGTACGGTTCACCTCATCCATGGCGCGGAAAGGCCCGACGCGCACGCGATGCAATACGCCCCTGTTGGGCACCTCGCTGGTCTGAATGACCGCTTCGACACCCAGCAAGGCCAGTTGCGCTTTCATGTTGTCGGCCTCGTCCGCCCGCTGGAACGCGCCCGCCTGCAGGTAATACTGGGGCGCGGTGGATGCGACGGGCGCGGCGGCGGATGGCAGCGTGTTGGAGCTGTTGTCCGGCAGGACCTTGTAGAAATCGAAGCTCGGAGCCGTCTCCGGCGTGGCGGATGCGGGCGCCGCGGGTTTTGCGGGCGCTTTCGCGTGCTTGCCGAGCTTGAACGGATTGACGCCGGTGGCCCACAGCGCCACGCCCACAGCGAGTACTGCCCCGACGACGAGACCGATCAAGACCCCGGTGAAAATGGAACTGCCGCCCGAGCGGCCGGATTTGCGGGAAGCGGGTTTTGCCATGGCTACATTTTCTCCGGGGCCGATACGCCGAGCAAGGCCAGACCGTTGACCACCGCGATACGGGTGGCGTCGGCCAGCGCAAGGCGGGCGAGTTTCGTCGACGCATCGTCGACCAGGAATTTCTCGGCGTTGTACCAGGCATGGAAATCGCCCGCCAGCATCTGCAGGTAATGCACCAGCAGGTGCGGCGCCAGCTCGCGCGCGGCGGTGGCGACCGTTTCCGGGTATTCGGCCAGGCGCTGCATCAGCGCCAGTTCGTGCGGTGCGGTCAGCGGCGCCAGATCCACGCCGTCCAGGGTGTCGCGTGCGCCGCCCCATTCCTCGAAAACCCGGCAGATGCGCGCGTGCGCGTACTGCACGTAGTACACGGGATTGTCGTTGTTCTTGGCGAGCGCGAGATCGATGTCGAAGATGTATTCGGTGTCGGCTTTGCGGCTCAGCAGAAAGAAGCGCACCGCGTCCTTGCTGGTCCATTCGATGAGGTCGCGCAACGTGACGTAGCTGCCGGCGCGCTTGGAGATCTTCACCTCCTCGCCACCGCGCATCACGCGCACCATGGTGTGCAGCAGATAGTCCGGATAGCCTTCGGCAATGCCAACGTCTGCCGCCTGCAGGCCTGCCCGCACCCGGGCGATGGTGCCGTGGTGGTCGGTGCCCTGGATGTTGATCGCGCGCTCGTAGCCGCGCTCCCACTTGGCGATGTGGTAGGCGACGTCCGGCACAAAATAGGTGTAGGTGCCGTCGGATTTTTTCATCACGCGGTCCTTGTCGTCGCCGTAATCCGTCGTGCGCAGCCACAGCGCGCCGTCCTGCTCGTAGGTCTTGCCGGCCGCGACGAGTTTCTGCACCGTCGCCTCGACACGCCCGCTGCTATACAAGCTCGATTCCAGATAGTAGTTGTCGAAGCGCACCGCAAACGCCTGGAGGTCGAGGTCCTGCTCGTGGCGCAAGTAGGCCACTGCGAACTGGCGGATCGACTCGAGGTCGTCGACGTTGCCGGACGCGGTGAATTCGCGGTCATCCGATTTCACCGTCTTTTTCGCCAGAAAATCCGTCGCAATGTCGGCAATGTAGTCGCCGTTGTAGGCGGCGTCCGGCCACGCGGCGTCGCCGGGTTTCAAGCCGCGTGCGCGCGCTTGTACGCTGTTGGCGAGCGTGGCGATCTGCACGCCGGCATCGTTGTAGTAGAACTCGCGGTAGACCTCCCAGCCCTGCGTGGCGTACAGGTTGCAGATTGCGTCGCCCAGTGCGGCCTGGCGGCCGTGGCCGACGTGCAGCGGGCCGGTCGGATTGGCCGAAACGAACTCGACCAGCACCCTGTGGCCTTTGCCGGCATCGGCGTGGCCGAACTGCGCGCCAGCCGAACGGAGTTGCGGCACGATGCCGTGCCAGGCGGCCGGCGTGAGGTGGAAATTGATGAAGCCGGCACCGGCGATCTCGGCCTTGGCGATCAGCGGGGATTGCGCAAGTTCGGCGAGGATCGACTGTGCCAGTTCGCGTGGATTCTTCTTCAGCGGCCGCGCCAGCTGCATTGCTGCGTTGCTGGAAAAATCACCGTGGGCGGGGTTCTTCGGACGTTCGATCTCGAGGCTGACGGGGGCGCCGGGCGCCACCGTTTCGAGGGCCTCGCCGATCAGCAGCGCGATCTGTTCTTTGAGCGGATGGATGTTGGACATGGCTACAAAGAGGACGGCAACCCGCACATCCTCAGTGTTTCAGAATGGGTAGCCGCCGATTATAAGCGCGGCACGCGGGGCATCAAAACAGTGCGACACCAAGCAGAGCCGGGATTGGCGCATTCCGATTCAAAACACCAGCGGATCGACGTCCAGCGACCAGCGCGCCACGCGCGGCTTGATGGTGTCGAGTTGCGGCCGCCAGTCACGCACAAATTTCTGCAGTGCATGCCGCGAGGCCGACTGGAGCAGGAGCTGTGCGCGTTCGAGATTGGCGACGCGAGCCATCGGGGCCGGGGTGGCGCCGAACACGCTGACGTCGGCAACGGCTGGGGCGAGCAGTGCCGCACGCTGCAAAAAAGCCAGCGCTGCGTCCATCGTTGTCGCCTCGGCGCGCAGCAACACCTGCCGGGTGAACGGCGGCAAGTCCAGTTGCTTGCGTTCGGCCAGCAGCGCGCGCGCGTAGCCGGAATAATCATGGCGCTGCAGGTAGCGGAACAGCGGATGGTCGGGGAAGGCGGTCTGGATCAGCACGCGTCCCGGCTTGTCGGCGCGGCCGGCGCGGCCGGCGACCTGCATCAGCTGGGCGAACAGGCGCTCGGTGGCGCGAAAATCCGGGCTGTAGAGAGCGCCGTCCGTGTCGAGGATCAGCGCCAGCGTCATGTTGGGAAAATCGTGGCCCTTGGCCAGCATCTGCGTGCCGAGCAGGATGTCGACTTCCCCGCCGTGCACTGCTTCGCCGAGCTCGGCCCAGGCGCGCGGACGCATGGTGTCGCGATCGATGCGGCGGATGCGCGCGGCGGGGAGGAAGGCAGCCAGTGTTTCTTCCAGCCGCTGCGTGCCCTGGCCGAGCGGTTTGAGGTCGGGATTGCCGCAGCTCGGGCATTCGCGCGGGATGCGCGTCTCGAGTCCGCAGTGGTGGCATTTAAGGCGGTGCGCGCTACGGTGCAGCACCAGCCGCGCCGAGCAGCGCGGGCAGGGGGACACCCAGCCGCAGCTCGGGCAATACAGTGCCGGCGCGTAGCCGCGGCGGTTGAGGAACACCAGGCTTTGCTCTCCGCGTGTCAGCGTTGCGGTCAGTGCCGTGAGCGCGGGGCGGGTGAGGCCGTTGTCAAGCGGGAGGTGCTTCAGGTCGATGAGTTCGATAGCCGGCAGTTGCGCTTGGCTGACTGCGCGCTGCTTCAGTTCGATCAGTTGGTAACGCCCGTTCACTGCCTGCGCATAGGTTTCCAGCGACGGCGTGGCGGAACCGAGCACCACCGGCACGTCGCCCTGCTTGCCGCGCGCGATGGCGACATCGCGTGCCGAATAGCGCAGTCCGTCCTGCTGCTTGAACGAGGCATCGTGCTCCTCGTCGACTACGATCAGTCCCAGCCGCGGCATGGGCGCGAACACCGACAGCCGGGTACCGAGCAGCACGTCGCAGTCGGGCGCCGCAAGCCAGTTTTCGGTGCGCGCCTTCTCGGCCAGGCCACTGTGCAGGGTGGCGATGCAGCGGCCCGGAAAGCGGCGGCGGAAATGCTGCTCCAGTTGCGGGGTGAGGGCGATTTCGGGGATCAGCACCAGCGCCTGTTTGCCCGCGGCGAGTATGGCGCCGATCAGGCGTAGATACAGTTCGGTTTTGCCGCTGCCGGTGACGCCATGGATCAGGTGGACACCGAATTGCCCGAGCAGGGGCAACAGGCGGTCGAGCGCGGCCTGCTGCTCCGCGGTGGCGGCAGGCACGCCGGAAGTCTGCGGGGGCGTCTCCGAAGCGGGCGGCAGCCGTGACCATTCCGCCCAGCCCGATGCGACCAGCGCCGCGGCATGGCGGCCCAGCTTTTGCGCGCGGATTGCCTCGCGTGCCAGCGGCGCGGCGCGCAGGGCGTGAAGCAGGGCGCGTTGCGCCTTGGCGCGGGCGGGCGGTTCTGCCGCGCAGCCAGCCGCGCTCACCACCAGCCAGGGCGTGTCGGCGATGAACGGGGTGGGATTCTTCAGGCGTGGCGGCAGTGTGGCCAGCAGGATTGCCCCCAGCGGATAGTGGTAATAGTCGGCGCAAAACTGCGCGAGTCTGAGAATTTGCGGCGACAGCGCGGGGCGGTCGTCCAGCACGCGCAGCACGTCGCGCAGCCTGTCCGTCCCCACCGAACTTTCGGCCGCCTGGCTCAGCGCGACACCGACCTGGTGGGTACGGCCGAACGGGACTTCGACCAGGCTGCCCGGCGGCACGGTGCCGAGGTCAGGCGGCAGGCGATAATCGAACACCCGGTGGAGTGGTGTGTCGAGCGCAACCTGCAGGATGGACGACATGGTTAGCGGCGAGTCTTGGTTAAGTTTCTGGAAAAGTTCGCTAAGTCGCTGTTCATCAAGCTCTATTCGATATTGTCCACGCAGGCTGTGGATAATTGTGTGAGTGATTTGTGGCGACGGCCCTCAAACGCCCGTATTCAGGTGGGCAGACCGCATCGGCTAAAAAGCGGGCAAGCCGACTAGTCCTTATTTTTCATATGCTTATAAACATGGCCTGGCTGTCAAGGGCTTGACACAAAAAAAGTTCCCTTGCGCCAAAATTGTGCATAAGTTAACTCTGTTATTACAGCAATGGTGCGGCTCTGCGCACCTTATGAGTGCGCAAGCTCCTGTTTTTTCTAGTTTTGTGCCTGCTGGATGCCCGCGATCAGCCAGCCGCCCTGGCCGCTGGCCGGCTTGGTCAGGTGCCAGACTTCGTCGAGCGGCATGGCGCCCTGATCGGCTGCTTCCCGGATGAGGCCGGTGAAGCGCACGCTGACGACGTGGCGGCCGCCCTCGTCGACGGCCTCCAGCACCTCGGCGTCGAGCGTCATCACATCGGTGGTCTGTACCGCGTCGCCACGTTCGGCCAGTTGCATGCGGATTTCCGCGAACACCTCGGGCGCGGTGAAGGCGCGCAGATCGTCCAGATTGCCGGCGTCGTACGCGGCCTGCAAGCGGATGAAGTTGAGCTTGGCCTCGCGCACAAAGGCGCCGGCGTCGAACCCGGGCGGGAAGCTGCCGGCGGTATGGCTGCTGCCCGGCGCGGCGGGGCTGGCGTCGAAGGCGGCCGGCGCGTCGTGCGGCATGCCCGCATATTGCATGGCGGGCGCCGGCGCATTGCGGCGCATGAAGAAGCGGAACAGCATGAAGGCGGCCATTGCAAGCAGCGCCAGCATCAGGAAGTTCGCCATTTCTTCGCCCAGTCCGAGGTGCGAGAACAGCGCGGCCAGGCCGAGGCCGGCGGCGAGGCCGGCGATCGGGCCCATCCAGGCGCGCTTCTGCGGCGCGCCAGCCGGTGCGCTGCTTTGCTGCGGGCGCTGCGGCGCCGGCGCCGCCTCCTGCTTGGTCGGTGTGCTGCGCTGCATGCCGAAGGACTTGCTGCCGCCGAGACGCTTGGCTTCGGCGTCTGGCGCGGCCAGGCCAAAACTGAGAAAGAGGGCGAACAGGCTGATGAGGAAGGGTTTCAAGGGAGGCTCCGGAAGGTCAACGGGACCGGGTATGGTGGCGCATACCCGGACGCGCTGAAAAGTCGTTTTTTATACCCGGACTATTCGAAATTTTCGATTCATCGACGTAAGGAATCAGTTTGCGGTCGTTGCGCGCACGGCGCGGCTGCGGCTGTGCACGGCCTCGACCAGCACGCTGACGTTGTCGGGGTTGGTGAACTGCGAAATGCCGTGGCCGAGGTTGAACACGTGACCCGGGTGGCTACCGTAGCTGTCGATGATGCGATGCGCCTCGGCGCGGATGCTGTCCGGCGTGCCGTGCAGGGCGCTGGGATCGAGGTTGCCCTGCAGCGCAACCTTGCCGTCCACGCGTCTACGGGCCTCGCCGATGTCGAGGGTCCAATCGAGTCCGACCGCGTCGGCGCCGATGGCGGCGATGGATTCCAGCCAGTTGCCGCCGCCCTTGGTGAAGACGATGCTGGGCACGCGGCGGCCTTCGCGCTCCTTGATCAAGCCGGCGACGATGCGTTCCATGTAGGCCAGCGAGAATTCCTGGTAGGCGTGCGGGGTGAGGCTGCCGCCCCAGGAATCGAAAATCATCACCGCCTGCGCGCCGGCCTCGATCTGCGCGTTGAGGTAATCGGTTACCGCTCGGGTGTTCACCTCAAGGATGCGGTGCAACAGGTCGGGCCGGCTGTACAGCATGGTCTTGATGTGGCGGTAATCGTCCGAACCGCTGCCTTCTATCATGTAGCAGGCGAGCGTGTAGGGACTGCCTGAAAAGCCGATCAGCGGCACCGAACCGTCGAGCGCACGGCGGATGCTCCGGACCGCATCCATGACGTAGCCGAGCTTGTCGGTCGGATCAGGCGCCGAAAGATCGCGGATTTCCCATTCGTCGCGCAACGGGCGCTCGAAGCGCGGACCTTCGCCCTGCGCGAAATACAGTCCAAGGCCCATGGCGTCGGGCACGGTGAGAATGTCGGAAAACAGGATGGCGGCGTCGAGCGGATAGCGTGCCAGCGGTTGCAGCGTTACTTCGGTGGCGAGATCCGGCGTCTTGCACAGGGTCATGAAGTCGCCGGCACGGGCGCGGGTGGCGTTGTATTCCGGAAGGTAGCGTCCCGCCTGGCGCATCAGCCACAGCGGGGTGTAGTCGGTGGGCTGGCGCAGCAGCGCGCGCAGAAAGGTATCGTTCTTGAGGGCGGACATGGTGTAGCCCCGAAATAGGGCCAGGACGCAAAGTTGGCATTTTAGCAGGCTTGGCGGCGCTGGCCGGGATGCGGCGCCGGATCAGGAGCGGCGGGGCCGGCTGCCATCGACCGTCATCGCGGTGAAGCGGTAGGCGAGGCCGTCATGGCACCTTGCGACCGGAACGCCGGGGTGTGGCCGAGTTGCCTGTCGAAATCGGGGCTAGGGTGCGACGCTGTTCAGCGGCCCGCGTGTCTTTTCGGTGGTGTGCCGTTGTAGGCATAGCGTGCCTGATGGTCGTGGCGCTCCGCGCGGATGCGGCGGCTGGCCCGGTCTAGCGCACGATCGAGGTGCTGGTATTCGCGGGCGTCGATGATGCCGTCGGTGCGGAAATGATGCTCCATGGCCCGGATTTCGCGCTGTTCATGCATCAAGTCGCGGAATTCGGGGCGCGTCAGACTGCCGTTATGAATGCCGGCCCGGATCCGCTCCATTTGGCGCTCCTGCCGCGCATCGATCCGCTGGCCATACGCCTGGCTTTGCGTGTAGGCGTGGGCGTCGTGGCGATACCCGCGGCCACCGCGATCCCAGCCGGCCTGTGCGCTGGTTGCCGCGAGGCTCAGCGCAGCCAGCATCAGCAGGCCCAGGCTTGTCGTCATCAATTGGTTTTTCATGGTGTGCTCCTGTTCGGTTGATCAATGCCGCTGTCGATCTGTTTCGGCAGCGGACAACCGCACTCTAGGGCGGCTGTGTAAGCGGCATGTTTGGGACGGGTAACCGCCTGTAACGCTCTGTAACAGGGGCGGAGCGCTGAAGGCTTTGTCGAATTGCGCCGATGCGCGCTGACGATCCAGGCCCTCGCGCCGTCCTACCATTCCCATCATTCGAATTAATCGCCGGGCACGCTGCGGCTTCGTATTTAATTGGGTTAGAATTTTCGACTTTTCTAAAAATCTATAACCCGAACTTCTAGGAGACACCCGATGCAATCGAATAAGCTCGCGGCCATGTTTGCCGCGGTGGGCATGGCTGTGCCCGTTTTGGCCATGGCTACCAACGGCATGATCATGGAGGGTTACGGCCCCATCGCCGCGGGCATGGGCGGCGCGTCCATGGCCTATGACAACGGCACGGCCGCTCTGGCGAACAACCCAGCGACGCTCGGCCTGATGCCCGAGGGTCGCCGGGTTGACGTGATGCTGGGTTTCGTCGGACCGGACGTCAAGACCTCCATGGGCGGCAAATCCAGCGCTGACGCCTTCTACATGCCGGCCTTCGGTTACGCGACGAAGCAGGGCAGGCTGGCCTACGGCGTCGGTATCTATGGACAAGGCGGCATGGGCACCGAATACGCCAACGGCGACATGGCGCAGGTGGGCGTCGGGCGGGTGATTTTCCCGCTGGCCTACGCGGTCAATGACCGTTTCAACGTCGGTGGCAGCGTCGACGTCGTCTGGGCCGGGATGGACTTGGTGGTCACCAACTACAACATCAACTTCAAGGACCACAGCGACTTCACCGGCGCTGCCAAGGGCTACAGCCTGGCAGCCAAGCTCGGCTTCACCTACAAGCTCGCCGCTGCGCTCTCCCTCGGCGGCGTCTATCAGAGCGCCAGCAATCTGCCCGATCTCAAGGACGGCATCTACAAGGTGAAAGGCTTCGACATGCCGGCCACGCTGGGCCTGGGGCTGGCCTGGCAGGCGAACGAACGGGTGATGGTCGCGGCCGACGTCAAGGACCTGCTGTGGAGCAGCAGCATGAACACCGTGACCATCTACAAGAACGGCGCCATCTATGCCCCGTTCCAGCAGGACTGGAACGACCAGGTCGTGCTGTCACTGGGTCTGGCCTACAAGTTCAACGACGCCCTGACCGGCCGTGTCGGCTACAACTACGGCAAGAACCCGATCCCGAACCAGTTCGTCAGCTACCTGTGGCCGGCGATCGTCGAAAATCACTACACTGCGGGCTTCGGCTATGCTTTCAGCAAGCAGTCCACGGTGAATTTCGCGCTGAGCTACGCGCCGAAGGTGTCGGTGACCGGTACCGGCCCTTCACCCGCAATGGGTGGCAATGGCGGCGTGACCATCGATCACAGCCAGCTGAACTGGCAGCTGATGTACAGCTACACGTTCTGACGGTCGATCCGAACGCATGAGCCGGCGGCACAAGCGTGCCTCCGGCTTTTCTTGCGCCCTGTTTCCCGCTGCGCGTTGCGCCGGTCATTGCTTTTGCATCGCGGAACCTGGCTGTTCGGGTGTGTCGCTGGCTTGGCCGGGTGTGGCGCCCTGGGCGGGCGCGGCTTCGTTCATCGGCGGGGGGGCTGCCTCCTCCGGCTTTTGCTTGAGCGTTTGGTCGACCTGCTCGCCTGCCTGTTGCGTCGGGCCGGTCTTGTCACAGCCATTCAAGGCCAGCAGACTGGTCAGTAGCGCCAGTACGCCGTAGGAGGCATGCCAGGCGTGCGTACGTTTCGATTTTTCCCGGGTAGCCGCCGCCAGCGTGGTTCCTGCTCCGGCTCCGCTCCATTCGTACAGCCGCATGTGTTCGTCGTTCAGATGGTGCATGGTCTGGTGCATGTGAATTCTCCTGTTGTCAGTCCGAGGCGGCCGGCGGCGGCGAGCGCTGCCGGCCTGCTGCTGCAGTCCGCCGGTCAGCGTTTGACCTGCAGGTCGTTCTTCACCGCCGTAACGCCCTTGACGCTGCGAGCGATCTTTTCGGCTTCGGCGGCCTGCATCGGGCTGTTGACCCAGCCGGCCAGTTGTACCGTGCCCTGGTGCGTTTCCACGTTTACATCAAGCCCCTTCAGGCCTTCGTCCTTCAGCAGAATGGTTTTTACCTTCGTGGTAATCCACGCGTCGTCGACATAGTTTCCTGCCTTGAGGCGGTCGCTGACAGCGCTCGCCTTGACGAATTCGTCGGGGTTCAGGCTGTTGTCGTGGTTGTCGTCGGCTTCGCGGAACGCCTGGGCCTGGCCACCCTGCGCCTGGTATTCCTCCAGACTGATCTTGCCGTCCCCATTGCTGTCGTACGCCTTAAAGCTGGCCGTCGCCGCCAGAGCCTGTCCAGCGGCGCCTGCGCTGAGCAGGGTGGCAAGAGTCAGAATCGTTAAGCGATGGTTGATGGATTTCATGGCAGTCTCCTGTAATGAGTTAGGTTCGAATGCCGAGGCACTCACCTTCGCTGGAGCGATGACCGTGCCAGGTCAAGTTTTGCTAGATGAATCATATAGATGGGATCCGCGCGCGGCGTTTCTGCCGAGCCGGGCCATGCCAGATCGGGCCGATTTGTCGCCAGCCGGTGACACATGCGGGGGGACAATTGCAACACCTTGGTTTTAAGCGTTATTTTTGTATGCTGGTAGCGACATGTCCCATGCGATCGCCGAAAAAAAGGGGAAGCAATGCTCCCCCAATCCGCGCAGCACCGATTAGACGGTCGGCGGGCGACGGCCGCTGGCCAGCATGACAAGGAACATCACCAGCCCCACGACAAACAGGATTTTCGCAATCCAGTTTACTGTGCCCGCGACGCCGGCGAAACCGAAAATCCCCGCTACGATGGCCACGACCAGGAACGTGATAGCCCATCCAAACATGGTCTACTCCTCTGAGGGTTGTTGAACGCGCCCGAGGGCGGCACTCCCTCCTTGCAGAGTGTGTGCCAGGCAAAAAACGTCTTTTTAATCAAGGGGACGGCTGCCAGGCAACCGAATGCAGCGGTGACCGGGCGGCGTGGGTGTCGCCTCTGCCCGACATTCACTCGGTGTCGTCGCGATCCTTGAACAGGGCGGGGGTGAGGTCGTGACGCTGTAGCAGGCGGTAGACCTCGGTGCGGTTGCGCCCGGCCAGGCGAGCCACTTCGCTGACCTGACCGCGGGTGAGCTTGAGCAAGTTGATCAGGTAGTCGCGCTCGAAGGCCGAGCGAGCCTCGGCCAGCGGCTGGATCTCGGCGGGCCTGTCGCGCAGGGCGCGCCCGACCAGGGTGGCGGGGATGGTGGCGGTGGTGCACAGGGCAACGCACTGTTCCAGCACGTTGTGCAACTGCCGGATATTGCCTGGCCAGTCGGATGCCACCAGCATGTCCAGGGCATCCGGTGCAAAACCGTGGAGGCGGCGCTGGTATTTCTCGGTCAGGGCGGTCAGGAAGTGCTGCGCCAGCAACGGAATGTCCTCGCGCCGCTCGCGCAGAGGTGGCAGCGCTAGGTTGACAACGTTGAGGCGGTAATACAGGTCCTCGCGAAACTCGCCACTGGCGATCGCTTCTTCGAGGTCGCGGTGAGTGGCCGAGAGGATTCGCACGTCGACCGCGCGGGTTTCGGTCGCGCCGACCGGGCGCACCTCGCCTTCCTGTAGCACGCGCAGCAGCTTGACCTGCAGCGGGACGGGCATGTCGCCGATCTCGTCCAGGAACACCGTGCCGCCCTGCGCGCTCAGAAACAGGCCGGCGTGGTCGCGGGCCGCACCGGTGAAGGCCCCCTTGACGTGGCCGAACAGCTCCGACTCGAGCAGTTCGGCGGGGATCGCGCCGCAGTTGATCGCGACAAACGGCCGGGCATGGCGCGGGCTGGCGCGGTGAATCGCGCGCGCGAGCAGTTCCTTGCCGGTGCCCGATTCGCCCTGGATCAGCAATGCCGCGTCAATTTGCGCGGCCAGCCTGGCCTCGGCCAGCAGCGTGTCCATAGCGGGGCTGGCCGTGACAATCTCGCTGCGCCAGCCGTCGTCTGGGGCTTCGGGGCCGCCGCCGGCGAGCCGGGTTGCCCGCTTCAGCAGATCGACCAGCGTGGGTGCGTCATAAGGCTTGGTCAGGTAACCGAACAGCCCCTGCTGGGTGGCGGCCACGGCGTCCGGGATGGTGCCGTGTGCGGTCAGCACGATCACCGGCAGCGCCGGGTCGCGCGCGTGGATGGCGCGAAACAGCGCCATGCCGTCCATGCCGCCCATCTGCATGTCGGTCAGCACGGCATCGGGCCGCATCAGCGCCAACTGCGCCAGTGCCGCTTCGCCGCTGTCGACCGCCTCGACCCGGAAACCGTTGGCTTCCAGTCGCAGGGTGATCAATTCGCGCAGTGCCGCGTCGTCGTCGACGACGAGTATGGTCGGTTTCTTCATGGGGATTTGGGGAGCGTGCTGCGCTGCTGCAGGGTTTTCTCCAGCGCCTTGATCTGATCGAGCTTGTCCTGCAGCTCCTGCGCGCGGGCAGTCTGTTGACGGAGCTCGATGCGTGCGGTGAGTGACTTCTTCATCAGCTCGATAAGTGTTTGCGAGCGTGGGTCGACGCTGTCGATCGCGGCAAGATTCTTGAGGCTGCGTTCGAATGCGTCCACGCTGTCTTCGCGTTCCAGCAGGGCGGCCAGCTGGAAGTGCTTGGCGTCGTCGAGGCGGCGTTCCCCATCCAGCGCGGCCAGTTCGCGCCGCCGCTGCTCGGGCGAGAGTGCCGCAACGCGCGACAGTTCGCTCAGCAGCGCGAACGAACCCAGCCCGAAGGTCCGATAGTTGGAAGCCACAGCCTGGCCGGGCGCGGGCAGGGAGGCGCAGGCATTGAGCATCAGCAAGAGACCGCCCAGCAAAACAGATTTAAAGGTCATTGCAGCAAGCGCCAGGTTAAACGGGCCAAGACAATTGAATACAGGTCGACCACGGCGGGCAATCGATTACCTCGACGCTGCCGCCGGCTGCCAGCAGCGATTCGCGCACGATCGACAAGCCGAGGCCGCTGCCCCTTACCACGCTGGCGGGTTGGCGCGCGCCCTGGAAGAACGGCTCGAAGATCCGGGTGCGTTCGGCTTCCGGGATTCCACTGCCCTGGTCGCAAACCCACACCGTGACCGCGGCGTCGGCAGGCGCGCTCTTCACCAGAATGCGCCCCGCCTCGGGGCTAAATTTGATCGCATTGGACAGCAGATTGTCGAGCACAGTTTCCAGCTGGCCGCGGTCGGCATGCAGCGTGGGGGCCGCCAGCTGCGTCTCGACCTCGATGCGGCGGGCGTCGAGTGCGAGTCGCTGCCGCGCCAGCACGGCGGTCAGCACGTCGGCCAGCGCCTGCGGCGTGGCGGGCGGCGGGGTGGCGTCGTGCATCATGCTGCTGTAACGGATCAGGTCCTCGATGCGCTTCTGCAGATCGCGGCTACCGCTGTCCATGATGCCGACGATACTGCGCTGGCGCGGGTTAAGGCTGCCGGCCAGTTCGTCACCGAGAAGCGCCACGCCCTCACGCAACGACGCCAGCGGCGTCTTCAGTTCGTGCGACACGTGCCGCAGGAAGCGCAGCTTCTGCTCTTCCAGGGCCTGCAGACGCTGCCGCAGCCAGTCGATCTCCCGGCCCAGCTCGACGATGTCCTGCGGTCCGCTGATCGCCGGCAGGGAACGGAGATCGGCCCGGCCGAGCTGCTGAATCGAAGCCTTGAGCTGTTTAATCGGACGGTTGATCATCCAGGAAAACACCGCCGCCAGCAGCAGCGTCAAAGGAATCAGCGCCAGCGCCAGCACGATCAGGCGCTGGCGGGTCGTTTGCACGGTCCCTTCCAGGGCCTGCAGTTCGTGCTGCACGGCGGCATCTGCCTGGACCAGCAGGGTACGCGCAGTGTCATGCAGCGCATCGAACGTGGGGTCGAGCGCATGGAATTGGTCGCTGTCCAGAAATGTGCCGGGCTGCAGCTGGCGATACAGCGTCCGGCTGCGCGTCTGCAGGGCGGCCAGCGTGGTGCGCGACGGCGCATCGACGAGCTGCGCATCGAGTTGCGCCAACTGGGTTTGCAGATCGTCGAAGCTTGCCCGCAGGGCGGGGGCGAATTCGGCATCCTGCAACAGGTGATATTGCCCAGCGGCACGCTGCAGCTGGCTGACCGACTCGACGATCTGCCGCACGTCGCGCGTGACGGCGAGACTGGTGCGGGTGAACTGGCGCTGGGTCTCGACCACCCCCTGCAGCACATGCACTGCGTTGATCAGACCGCTGGCCAGCGGCACGATCAGCACGCCCATGGCGACGATGACCAGGATGGTGAACGAACGGGGATAGTAGGGGCCAGAGAGCATCCGGTAAGCGCAGTCGGTGGCAATGTCGCAGCATACCCTGATGGGGGGAGGGCGCGAGAGCGGGGGCCGCCCTCGCGCGTGCGGCGACGTTACAGCAGATCGAGGTAGGCGAGAATGCCCTTGGCGGCCTCGCGGCCTTCCCACACGGCGGTCACTACCAGGTCGGAGCCGCGCACCATGTCGCCGCCGGCGAAGACTTTCGGGTTGGCGGTCTGGTAGGCGTGTTGCTGCCCCTTGGCGATGACCCGGCCGCCCTGGTCGATCGCGATATCGTGTTCGGCAAACCACGGCTGCGGATTGGGGCGGAAGCCGAAGGCCACGATGACGCGGTCGGCTGGGATGACCTCCTCGGAACCTGGAACCACCACCGGGGTGCGGCGACCGCGCGCATCGGGTGGGCCGAGTTCGGTAGTGACGAGTTTCACGCCCTCGACCTTGCCGCTGCCGACGATCTCGACGGGCTGGCGGTTCCACAGGAAAGCAACGCCTTCTTCCTTGGCGTTGCCGACCTCGCGCTTGGAGCCGGGCATGTTCTTCTCGTCGCGGCGGTAGGCGCAGACGACCGAGGCCGCGCCCTGGCGGATGCTGGTACGGTTGCAGTCCATGGCGGTGTCGCCGCCGCCCAGCACCACCACGCGCTTGTCCTTCATGTCGTGAAACACCTCGCCCGGCTGGGCCAGTTCAAGGCACTTGCGCACGTTGGAAATCAGGAACGGCAGCGCCTCAAGCACGCCGGGCAGATCCTCGCCGGGGAAGCCGCCCTTCATGTAGGTGTAGGTGCCCATGCCCATGAACACGGCGTCGTATTCGTCGAGCAGGCTCTGCATGCTGACGTCCTTGCCGACTTCGGTGTTGAGGCGGAATTCGACGCCCATGCCCTCGAACACCTCGCGGCGCCGCGTCATCACCGTCTTTTCCATCTTGAACTCGGGGATGCCGAAGGTCAGCAGGCCGCCGATCTCGTCAT